>JALWPK010000133.1 GCA_026995045.1 Gammaproteobacteria bacterium
TTGCGGTCTCCTCCGAAGAGGCCTTTGCCACCGCCCGCCTCGCCGCCCGGCTGGAGGGCCTGCCCTGCGGCATTTCCTCCGGCGCGGCCCTGCACGCCGCCCTGAAGCTGGCCGCAGACGACAGCATGGCCGGCAAACGCATTGTTGCCATCGTCCCCAGCTTCGCCGAGCGCTACCTCTCCACGCCCTTGTTCGAGGGGGAATAGGGCGCACTGCTATTCAGGCAGGCGTTTGACATATCCCGGCATGACCGCCTTGAACCGTTTCATGTTTTCCAGCATCCAGTGATGGATGTGCGGCCATGAGTCCACGCTGGTCGTATCAAAGGCCTTGCTTGTGCCGATATTGGCATATTTCAGGCCCGGCCGCTCGTCCCAGGTCAGGGCAAGCCCCAATGCCTTTTCTATGGCGTCCTTTTCGCTCAGAAGGCGCGCGAACCATTGCGGATGATCCCGGTTGTTGACCTCAATGAAAACGGCGGCCTCATTCCTTTTCAGCGCCACCATGAGATGCACGCCACTGCGGCCAAGGCCATAATTGATCCAGCTTGTCGCTGCAGGTTTTGGCGGCTTGAAGGGCGCCGCCTGTTCGCCGAGATAATGTGCAAATGATGTCCAGTACTCTATTTGCCTGCGCTGCCCCGGGGTTAGTTGGGATTCGGCGGCTTCCTTGACAGCCTTTGACCAGTCGTTTGGCTTGACCGCGATGTTGAACTTTGGCGCCGGCGCAGAATCGCCAATGCGCCACAACTCGATTTCAAGCCCAAAAAACCGGATGCCTTCATCGGTAATCCTGTTCAGCCAGTCCAGCGCTGCACGGTGTTCATCCCGGAATCGCTCCACGATCCAGACCAGAGTCACTGCGTTCAGACTCCCGGCATAGGTCAGCAATTGCCCAAGATGCGCATGGTCGGTTTGCTCAAGCTGGTTTTCAATCAGGACCTGGGAATCATCTTGCAAATTCTTGCACAAGATGTCTGCCTTGAAGGATCCGGCACTGACTTCCGTATCCTGCACTTCGAGATCTAGGCCGAGGGCCTCGGAAAGGTATTCAATGTTCTCGCTTTCGGCGAGCCAGGGCGTGAAGTCCATGTCCTCACGCGGCCAGTATTGCCGCAAGTCCCTTATCCGGACCAGACGCCCCAGTGTTTCCATGTCGGCAGCCACCACAACCTTTGCTCTCTATAAACAGATCATACACTGACACCCCGTCAACACCAAACCACTACGGAAATAGACCGAATAGAGGATTTTGGAGCTTATTTATTTGCGAATCAGAAGTGCTCT
>JALWPK010000134.1 GCA_026995045.1 Gammaproteobacteria bacterium
ACCCTCGCCCCACCCGTGAGATGCAGTCCGACATCAGCATGGACGATAACACGGCACGGCTTCCCGGCGTGGATACAGCTACAGCCAATTTGAATCCGGTGCGAGCCGAAGATAAACGTGTGATCGGCGGCATGGGAGATATCAATCAGCTGGCTCCGTTCCGCTACCCATGGGCCTGGCAGTATTTCCTTAATGCCAACAAGAACCACTGGACACCTCTGGATATCAACATGAATCAGGATGTGCACGATTATCATCACAAGCTGACCCTAGAAGAAAAGCATATGTATGAAAATGTACTGGCCTACCTGACCACCTCCGATATTCTGGCCATGCGCAATATCGGTCTGGCCGTGATGGAGAAGATGACCGCGCCGGAGTTGCAGATTTATCAGGCCAGACAGGTCTATGAGGAGGCGCTGCACACCTGGACCTACCAGCACTGTATCGAGTCGATCGGACTGGATCAGGGAGAAATCTACAACCGCTACCGCGTGGTTCCGGCGATTCATCACAAGATCGATATCGCCAACCGGCGTATGCAATCGGTACTGCGCTCGGATGTAGACATGAAGGATCCGGCAGAGCTGAACAATTTTGTCATGTCCTATCTGTTTTTCGCTGCTGTATTCGAGGGCAGCTGGTTCTACAACGGTTTCTCACCGATCTTTTCGCTGCAGCGGCGCGGCCTGATGAAGGGCACGGCTGAGCAATTGCAATACATCATGCGCGATGAAGTCATGCATGCTGGGTTCGGTATCCGGGTAGTGCGTCAGATTATGCGTGAGGAACAGGTTACGCTTGATGAACAGGCTCTGCGCCAGATGTGGATCGAGGCCGAGGCGGCTGAAGCCGATTATGCCCGTTACCTGTTGCCCGAACCGATCCTCGGCTATTCGGCTGACGATCATATCTCACAGTTCCGCTTTATCGCCAACCGGCGCGCCAAACAGTTGGGTTGTACGGACCCATTCGCAGGAGCGGAAAATGCCCTGCCGTGGCTGGATGAGCAAGCCAATATGCGCAAGGAAAAAAACTTCTTCGAAACGCGTGTTACAGAATATCAAACAGGAGGTGGGTTGAGCTGGTAAAGGTGCGCGAGGGTGCATAGCGTTGCAAAGCTGTATTGCATTTCCGTTGACTAATGTAGCCGATCATGAACAATTTGCTGGCCGGCATGCTGGGCAACCTCTATCTGGTCAGAAAGCGGCTGCAGGATAAGCCGCAACTGGCGGAACGCATCGCCAGCATCGAAGAGCAGGGCTACGGCGCGGCAGGCATGGTG
>JALWPK010000135.1 GCA_026995045.1 Gammaproteobacteria bacterium
CACACCGTAGGATGTCCACACATAAAAGGCGTAACCGCCCATGTGAAAGAACTCTGACCAGCTAAACTCGCTACCATTCACTGCATCACCCCAGATTTTTAATCAATTCGCGCACCCAGCGCCGGTTACGGTCGCGGTAGAGCACTTCGTTACGGGTGCGCACCAGCACCAGCGCGGCGTAGAACAGTTTGAACGCCAGCGCCATCAGCAGCAGCGGAATCAGCATGCTGGTGTCGATGGAAGGCTTGTCCAGCTTGGTCACAGTGGCGCCCTGATGCAGGGTATTCCACCATTCTACCGAATAATGGATGATGGGAATATTCACCACCCCCACAATCGCCAGCAGGCCGCTGGCCTTGTCGGCGGTGCGCTGCTCCTCGATGGCCGATTGCAGCGCCATGTAGCCGAAATACAGAAACAGCAGAATCAGCTCCGAGGTCAGGCGCGCGTCCCACACCCAGTACGCGCCCCACATCGGCTTGCCCCACAGTGAACCGGTAATCAGCGCAATCACGGTGAACGCTGCGCCAATCGGCGCGCTGGCGGCGGCGACCATGTCAGCCAGGCGAATCTGCCAGATCATGCCAATGGCGGCGGATACCGCCATCACCACATAAATGAACAGCGACATCCACGCCGCCGGCACATGGATATAGATAATACGGTAACTCTCGCCCTGCTGGTAATCCGGCGGCGCCACGAACAGGCCCAGATACAGCCCCCACACCAGCAGAATCGCCGAGGCTGCGGTAAACCACGGAATCAGCCTGCCCGACATGGGGTAGAAATGCTTGGGCGAGGAGAAGGTTTGTATCCAGTTCCAGATTGCTTTAAACATATTACCTGTCACCATTCTATCGCGACGCCGTAATGCGCAGCGCGGCTGCAGTCGCCAGCGGCGCCAGCGACAACGCCAGCGCCAGCACCGCCGCCAGAAAATACATTTGCCCTTTCACGCTGAGGCCATCCGCCGCGACGTCAATCGCGTTGGCGCCAAAGATGAGGATGGGAATATACAGTGGCAGCACGATTAAAGACAGCAATACCCCGCCACGGTTCACCGCCACGGTCAGCGATACGCCGATGGCGCCAATCAGGCTGAGCACCGGGGTGCCCAGCAGCAGGCTCAGCACCATCGCCGACACGGTATCCATCGGCACGCTCATAAACAGCGCCAGCATGGGCGAAATCAGCACCAGCGGCAGGCCGGTGAGCAGCCAGTGCGCCAGCACCTTGGCCAGCACCAGAATCACCAGCGGGTTGGGGCTGAGCATCAGCTGGT
>JALWPK010000136.1 GCA_026995045.1 Gammaproteobacteria bacterium
CCAGATTGACGATAATGCCAGAGCCAATCACCAGCACCAGTATCAGATAAAGCATCTTGCGCATGTTCAGCGCGCAGATGTTTTTGCCGAACAGGTAATTGAAAATGCACAGCAACATGCCGCCGAATATGGTAATGGCCAACAGCACTGGCACGCTGTGGTGCAGTGTTTTTTCCCACGGGCTGCCCTTCAGAAAAAAATGGTCATCATAAAACAGCCCGGAGAACTGCAAGTCCAGCTGCGGAAAAGCAATGAAAACAGCCGATGAGATGGCGAACAGAAGCAGCAGGATTCGGGTCTGGGGGCGGGCGAGGTATTTCATGTTTGTGTCTATGGACATCCTGTCGGGAAACGGTGACGCAGGATGCGGTGTTGGTAAACAGGGTATTCAGCAGGCGGTATCCTAGCTCATTATAGTTGGCGCTTGTACAAAAACATGATGAAAGGTGAGTGATTTCATCAAATAAAACGAGTCGGTTCTCCAGCTATTGGCGTTTTTGATATTAGTCAACTGTCTGACTTGAGTTGTATGGCTTATAATGCACAACCTTTTAACTGGCGATGCAAGTTGTGCAGCGCCTGAGCGGTTGATGCAATGAAGATGACAAACAAGTTCGGGTTTCAAATTTCACACACGGTGTTTTCCTTGCTGTTTGTCAGCTTGTTGTACATTGCAAACAATGCGGTCAACATCGACAAGATTGCCCAGTGGTTTCATGCAGGCAACGATATTCACTACACTGCGCTGGCGGCCTATCTGATACTGGGTTGGTGTTTGTTCCTGATTTTTTTCCTGCTGCTCGCCCATCCCTGGACCATCAAACCGCTGGCGATAGTCTTGTTGTTTCTCAGCGCGGCGGCGACCTATTTCATCGACAAATACAATGTGGCGATCGATCGCAGCATGGTGATGAACACCGTGCATACCGACGCCACCGAAGTCACCGGTCTGCTGTCGGCGCAGATGTTGCCCTACCTGGTTTTGCTGGCCGTGATACCCGCCATCATTGTGCTCAAACTGGATATCCGCTTTCAACGTTCCGGCAAATATTTACTGAAATCACTGGGGTTGATGGCGCTGGCCTTTGTTATCGGCATGTCAGCGTTGTACGCAAAATTCGACAGCATCTCGCAAGCGGTCAACCTGTCGAGAAAATATGTGGTGCACACACTGGTGCCGGTCAATTTTATCCGCAGCAGTATCAGCGCCACGTCCAGAACGCTTGAGCCTTATTTCAAACAACACAAGGAGCCGGTCGTATTCAATGGCAAGGTCACTCGTCAGGACGATCTGGTTGTGGTGCTGGCCATCGGCGAAACCTCGCGCCAGAAAAATTTCGCGCTGTACGGTTATGGCAAAAACACCAACCCGGTGCTGTCGCAAATAGACGGGCTGGCGGTGCTGGATGGCAAGGCCAGAATCGGCTCAACCCTGTACGCGCTGCCGGAGATACTGGAAAAGAACGACATCAAACTGCCGCTGGCGACATCTTCTGTCGGCATCGACACAGCCTGTTATGTCAACTACTCACTGTACGACAACTGTGATGCGGTTGGCGAAATCGAACCGACAGAGTGCGGACACGATGGCGTGTGTTACGACGAGGATGTGATTCCCTTGCTTAAAGACAATCTCGCCAGTTACCAGCAGGGTTACCGTTTTGTGGTGCTGCACCTCGGCGGCGGCAGTCACGGGCCGAGTTACAGCGACCGCTACCCGCCGGAATTCCAGATATTCAAACCCATGTGCACCGACGCCGACGTGGTCAACCAGTGCACACTCGAGCAAATCTACAACTCCTACGACAATACCATCCTGTATGTCGACTATGTCGTCGGCAAAATCATCGACACGCTGGAACAGTCCGGCGCGCCCTATGTGTTTATTTACCTGTCCGACCACGGCGAATCCCTGCTGGAAAATGGCCGCATCTTCCACGGCATGCCGCCGGGCATCCCCCTGCCGCCCGAACAACGCGACATCCCGCTGCTGGTGAAATCCTCCGTCCCCATCGAAATCACCGAAAAAGACGCCTACTGGCAACAGGATGTGTACGACACCGTGCTCGACCTGTTCTGCATCGAGTCCGAAACCTTTGACAAGCAGGACAGTTTTATCCGGAAGGTTCGGTAGTTAGGTCAAGTATCCGGTATTGCGCTTAGTAACAATTATTGGTTATGTACAGCTGTAGACGCCAGTACTGTTTGGCAGTGCTTTCTGAATCTGTCTTATGAGATTTCATTGAAATGAGGTGGGGTAGGCTATGGCTGAGTATTTTATTGGGTGGGATGTTGGTGGCTGGAACTGCGACAATAATGGTCACAGTCGTGATGCCATTGTGGTGCTTGATGAGAATCGGCGGATTGTGGGTGTGCCTTGGCGCGACAATTTGCGAGTTGCAATCAATGAGGCAAAGGATACGTTCGAATGGGTACAGAATCTTTTTAGGTTATGTGAAGTCGAAGCGCCACCAAGCGGCTGCTCAGTTACTGTCGGTATTGATACCCCATTAGGGTTTTCAGCAGGTTTGCTGGAGCTTATAGGTGAGCTAACGCCAGCTGGTTCGATTGATCAATCCAATGAGAATCCCTATCTCTTCAGAGAAACAGAACGATTTCTGTTTCGTCACGGATTCACGCCTTTGTCGGCAGTTAAGGACATGATTGGCAGTCAGGCAACCAAAGGTATGCATGTTTTGGCAAAATTTGCACCGGAGAACCCAGAATGTGGTGTCTGGAAGGGAGGTGGCGTGCTTACTGCGATTGAAGCGTACCCTTCGCCATGCAGACATTCGGCAATAATCACCTCATTGCGAGAAGATTACCCACCATTAAATCACAATGATAAAGAGGATGCGCTAACCTGTGCTTTGATTGCGTATCTGTTTGCGCGGCAGAGGGATCAACTTCAAGAAGCAACGGATAAAGCTCCTGTTCGTGAAGGCTGGATATGGATCCCGAAAGATATCTTGAACTAGGGAAGCTCTGATTAATTCATCCCTGAATTATCAGAGCACGAAAAAGGCAAAATGCGATTTCGCCTTTTTCTTCATTTTCAACAGCTTATCAGCTGTTGAAAATGGCGGCACTTCCATGTGCCGCGGAAACTCTGAATAAATCAGAGTTTCCCTAGTTTCTATACCTGTTCTATCAGGCAGTTATGTGGGCGCCAGCACCTCCAGCCAGTGCAACACCGGCGTATCCGTACCACTTTGTAAATGCGTCTGACAGCCGATGTTGGCGGTGACGATCAGTTCCGGTTGGTGTTTTTCGATGTGGTTCAGTTTGCGCTGGCGCAGTTGCATCGACAGGGATTTTTGTGTGATGGAGTAAGTCCCGGCGGAGCCACAGCACAAATGGGTCTCATCGAAGGGCAACAGTTTGAAGCCAAGTTGTTGCAACAGGGCTTCGACCTGGCCGCCAAGTTGCTGGCCGTGTTGCAGGGTGCAGGGTGGATGGAAGGCGATGCGTTTGCCGTTGGCGCTGTTGGCCGGGTTCAGTTTTTTGCCTTTGTTTAACTGTTGCCGCACCAGTTCAATCGGGTCACGCCAGGCTTCGCTGATGCGCCGCGCCTTGTCGGCGTAAGCGGCGTCGTGTTGCAGCAGGCGCGCGTAGTCTCGAATCATCACGCCGCAGCCGCTGGCGGTCATGGACAGGTGCTGACAATCGTGTTGCTGCATTTGTTGCAGCCAGTGGTCGATGTTGTGTTTGATTTGCGCGATGGCGGCGCGCTCGGCGCTGAGGTGATGGCTGAGCGCGCCACAGCAACGGGTATCGGTGGCGACAACGGTGTGCAGGTCGAGTTGTTTGAACACGCTGCGCGCCGCCAGGTCGATGGCCGGTTGCAGGCTGTTTTGCACGCAGCCGCCGACCAGCAGCACGGTTTGCTGCCAGGGCTGGCGGGTGTCGACATCCTGTGTGGCGCCGATTGAATGCTGCTGCGGAATCATGCGCCGCCAGGTTTGCGGCAGGGCCGGGCGCAACAGGCGGCCGGTTTTCAGCGCAAGGCCAAACAGCGGCGACAGAAAAAAACGGCGCAGCAGGGCGCGTTGCAGTTTTTGCGGCAACGGCCGCGCCACCTGTTGTTCGGCCAGATGACGGCCAATGTCCAGCAGTTCGGCGTAGGGCACGCCGGAAGGACAGGTGGTTTCGCAGTTGCGGCAGGTCAGGCAGCGGTCGAGGTGCAGCAGGGTTTGTTCGCCCGGCGCTATGCCTTCGAGCATGTCCTTGATTTGATAAATGCGGCCGCGCGGGCCGTCGAGTTCGTCGCCGGTTATCTGGTAGGTGGGGCAGGTGGCGTTGCAAAAACCGCAATGCACGCATTTACGCAAAATGCGGTCGGCGTCCTGACCGAGCGGGGTGGCGAGCACGTCAGGTGCAATCGAGGTTTGCATTACAGCTCCCGGTACAGACGGCCGGGGTTGAGTATGCCCGCCGGGTCGAATGATTGTTTGATGCGCTTTTGCAGAGCCAGCATGCCTTCACTCAATGGCTGAAAGCAGTCGGTCTGACCGTCGTTGTTGAAATCGTAGCGCGTGGCGTGGCCGCCGTGTTGCGCCGCCAGTTCAAACAGCGGTTGTTCGCTCACAATCCAGCGCAGCGCGCCGGCCCATTCAATCAGTTGCGGTTTGTCGCCATAGATTGAGGGCGTGGCGGCGGGAACCGACAGCCGCCACAGATTCGGCTGGCTGAAAAAATCGTGTGTCTGGTGTTGCAGCTGCGGCCAGAAATCATTGCTGATGATTTCGCCGCCGATGATTTTGTGCGCGGCCTTGACGCTGCCTTCGGTGTTGCTGAGGCGCAGCATCAGCGTGTTGCCGAACTGGCAACTGGCGGTGACGGGCAGACCCTGGCGTATCCACTGGCTTAATCGGGTTTGCGCTTCGGTTTCGCTGGCTTCCAGCGCCAGGCTGGTTTCGGCTTCCGCAATCGGCAGCACTTTTACGGAGGCTTCCAGCAGCACGCCCAGCGTGCCCTGCGCGCCCGTCATCAGCCGCGCGGAGTCATAACCGGCGACGTTTTTCATTACCTGGCCGCCGAACTGCAACACTTCCCCCTTGCCATTGATGATGCGCGCGCCGAGCACGAAGTCGCGCGCCGCCGCGCCGCCGGCGTGGGTGAAGGCGCGGCGCGGGCCGGACAGCCCGGCGGCAATGGCGCCGCCGAAAGTGCTGTGTTCGTTGTGCATCGGTGGTTCGAAAGCCAGCATCTGATTGTGCTGGCGCAGGGTTTCATTGACCTCGGCGAGTGGCGTGCCGCAACGCGCGGTCAGCACCAGTTCGCTGGGGTGGTATTCGACGATGCCGCTGTGTTCGCGCACATCCAGCGCCTCGCCTGCCACCGCGTTGCCATAAAACGCCTTGGAGCTGCCCGCGCGAATCCGCAGTGGCGTTTTGCTGGCGAACGCCTGAGCTACCTGTTCTGCCAGTTGTGAG
>JALWPK010000137.1 GCA_026995045.1 Gammaproteobacteria bacterium
GGGCCTGATTGAATGCAGCAGCAAACCTGGCGAAACCACTTTTACCATCATCCTGCCGCTGGAGAACGGACATGACTGACGCATCGCATGTATGGATTATCGATGATGACGATTCCATCCGCTGGGTGTTGCAAAAAGCGCTGGAAGCCGCCGGCATGCGGGTCACGTCGTTCGCCAACGCCGACGCCGTGCTGCAACAATTGCAGAGCGGAGAGCCCGACGCCATCATCACCGATGTGCGCATGCCTGGCATGGACGGCCTGACCCTGCTCGGCAAACTGTCTACCGAGTGGCCGCACATCCCGGTGATTATCATGACGGCGCACACGGATCTCGACAGCGCGGTTTCCGCCTATCAGGGCGGCGCATTCGAATACCTGCCCAAACCATTTGACATCGATGAAGCCGTTGAACTGGCGCAGCGCGCCTGCGCGCACAAAAACGACACCACCGCAGATGATGGCGACTTACACGGCAGCATGCCCGAAATTATCGGCGAAGCTCCCGCCATGCAGGAAGTGTTCCGCGCAATAGGTCGGCTGTCGAATTCCAATATCAATGTGTTGATAACCGGCGAATCCGGCACCGGCAAGGAACTGGTGGCGTTGTCGCTGCACAAACACAGCCCGCGCGCCAACAACGAATTTATCGCCCTCAATACCGCCGCCATTCCCAAAGACCTGCTCGAATCCGAACTCTTCGGTCACGAGAAAGGCGCGTTCACCGGCGCGCAGGCGCAACGCAAGGGGCGGTTTGAACAGGCCGACGGCGGCACATTATTTCTTGATGAAATCGGCGACATGCCCGCCGACCTGCAAACCCGTTTGCTGCGCGTGCTCGCCGACGGCATTTTTTATCGCGTCGGCGGACACACGCCGGTCAAGGTTGATGTGCGCATCATCGCCGCCACCCATCAGGATCTGGAATCGCATGTTCAGCAAGGCCTGTTTCGAGAAGACCTGTTTCACCGGCTCAATGTGATACGCATACAATTGCCGCCGTTGCGGGATCGCAGGGAAGACATCCCCGCGCTGCTCAACCTGTTCATGCAACGCGCCACCCGCGAATTGCAGGTTGAACACAAAACCTTTTTGCCGGAAGTGGTGGATTATCTGTCTTCGCTGGACTGGCCGGGCAACGTGCGTCAGCTTGAAAACACCTGTCACTGGCTGGCGGTGATGACATCGGGTCAGCAGATACACCTGTCCGACCTGCCGCCTGAATTACAACCCGGCTTTCAGCAGGGCAGCCAGACCGGCGTCACCAGCTGGCAAGATGCGCTGCAACAACACCTGCAACAGTCGCTGGCGCAGGGCAAACAACAGGTCGCCACCGACATTATCCCGCAGGTTGAGAAAATTCTGATTGACGCCGCGCTGGAGCACACCGGCGGCAAAAAACACGAAGCCGCCAAACTGCTGGGCTGGGGAAGAAACACACTAACGCGCAAACTCAAGGAACAGCAAACCGGCTGACAGCCACCGCCAACCAGTTGCGCTCGCAATGCAGCATGTAACACGAGAGCATTGTCTGTGTTTTATGCCTCCACGCTTTCGATACTGCGCATATACGCCTGTTCCAGGTTGTCCGCCTGGTATTTTTCAATAAATGCCGTGGTTGTTCCGCTATAGGTGATTTTATTCTGATGCAACACCGCCATGGTGTCGCTCAACTCGTCCACGTCGGCCAGCACATGCGAGCTGAAAAACACGGTCATCTGTTCATCGCGCATGTCGGCCAGCAGCTGCTTGAACAGATAGCGGGATTTGGGGTCCAGCCCGCTCATGGGCTCGTCCAGAATTAACAGCGATTTACCGCTAAGCAAACAGGAAGCGAGACCGAGTTTCTGCGTCATGCCTTTCGACAGCTTGCCGACTGACTTGCCCAGAATGCTTTCATCCAGCTCCAGCCTGTTCAGCACCTGCAACACCTGGTTGCGGCTTTTTTTGCTGCCGTGCAGGGCAAGCATGTAGTCGAGAAAATCCTGGCAACGCAGATGCGGCGGCGGACTGAACCGGTCGGGCAGATACGCCACCCTGTCACGCGCCTGCACCTTGCGATGCGACACGCCATACAAACTGATTGCGCCGCTGTCTATCGCCAGCAAATCCAGTATGGCCTTGATCAGGGTCGACTTGCCGCTGCCATTCATGCCGACCAGGCCGGTAAACTCTCCCTGCCTGACCGCCAGCTGGAGATTCTGCAACACCATTTGTTTGCCAAACGATTTGCTGACCTGTTCGCACTGGATTGCATTCATGATTCGATGTTATCGATTTGTCGCTTCAACAAAAAGAGCCCGCAAGCGGGCTCTTTGAGATTATATGTGGCGCACTGTAATCAGAAATTTCTGAATACTGCAGCACAATTCGAGCTGGGAGACTGCAACTCGTAGTTGGCGCCATTTTTACAGGCGGTTTCATCTGCTGCAATCCAGCCAGCGCCGGCAACACCCAGCTGCATTGCTCCGGTGCCGGCAGCGCCATCATCCACTTTTCTGTCCAGTTCGGCCAGCACTTCAACCGGGATACCTCGGCCAGTAATCAATTCATGCGCATTAACCGTGCCGGACTGCACCATCGTGCCATAGCTTAGATTCATTCCCGCGCCGAATCCGTTATCCGGACAAACCGTTACCTGGCAGTCATAAGCATCAGCAGCAACGGTTTGGGTATCATCGGAATACCCGCCGGTGAGATAACCTGCTGCTTCAAGATGCACCCATACCCGGGCGCGTTCCGCGTCAGTGTTAACCAGTCCGTTAGCGTCACCGCCATCAGGCGCGCCCGGCAGGTTGACGTTGGATAGCGCCGTCAAATAGTCGCCCGGAAAAGCGCGGTAGCGATCCTGAAAACTGAACCATGCCGCTGTAATACCATCCACTGTATTGTTCAGCGCGCGCACGCGTGCCGTATTAATCAGCTCCTGCCCCTTGAGCACGCCGCCGAGCAGCAGGCCGATAATAACCAGCACGATGGCGATTTCGATAAGTGTAAAGCCGCCCTGTTTATTCTTTGTTATGTTCATCATGTTCGTATTCTCTGCAAGTCAGCGCATCACTGATAAATTGTATTTATCGTAATTCAGCAATTACCATACCAACTAGTTATAGCCTACAAATGTTCGATTTGCAGTGTAATATCAACCCTTTATCGGCTTTCTTGTGTCGAGTTTTCAACACTTTGACGAACATCTGACGCCTTTTCTTCCAGCGTGGCTATTTTGTTGGTGAGAAACTGAATTTCATACGGATCGGTGATTTCCCCGCTTGCTATCAGCGCGCCAACCAGTATCTTTGCGGCTTCGACCTGTCCCATGTCTTCCAGCACGATAATTTTCATGTCGCGCGCCCAGTAGGGGATGTTGGCGTCCCTGTCCGCCTCGGCCAGCGCATGCGCGTATTTGAGCGCCAGCTCCATATCCCTGAGTTCATGCTTGGCGGTGATCACCGCATGCGCCAGCCAGCGCCAGTGTTTTTTCGGGTTCTGCCTGAATTTGAAAAAAATATATTCCAGCATTTTGCGCTGCCGCGGCGGATCGAACACGCTGCCATACACCCTTGCCGCCACCAGCATCGGATAATGGCCGTCCGGATCCAGCGCCAGGATGGTGTCCAGCCATTTGATGATGCGGTCGTAATCGAGTTGGCGAAACGGAATGCTGACCCCGGGCTGGTTATCAAACGCCTGCAACCACAGATTGAGTATCTTCGCCATCGCCACCGGCTCGCCCAGCGAGACGAGCGCATAGGTTCGCGGCGACATCGGATTGGGAAGGTCTTCCGCCCTGGCCGCCACTGGCTCTTGCTGGCTGTGCCACGCCAGTTGCAGCATCAGCATGATAACCAGCAGCCAGCGTATGCTGACGGGCACATCACGGATACCGCGCTCCTTGTCGAAAACCAGGTTCATTCGTCAGAAATTTTTCCGGTAAAAATCAAACAGGGCGATGCTTGACAACAAGCCGAGAAAGATCAGGGTTTGGCCCAACACCGGCGCCAGCAACGACCAGTCGCTGACGGCGCCGGTGAGCCAGGAGGTTTGGGTATAACGATGCAGATCCGGCAGTAGCCAGGTCAGCATTTCGATAAAGCCGTCCATGAATTTCTGCGCCGCAGTGGTTTGCTGCAAAATCGGGTACTTCACCATCAGATAGATGGATGTTGTTATGCGGGCGGCGATGTAGATGATAAACACGCCCGCCAGCGCAGGCGGTATCTGGCTGAAGGTAAACAACATGACCAGTGACAGCGCCACTACCAGCATCAACTCCATAAACAGCGACAGGCTCCAGATCAGCACCGAGTCCGCCGACGCGTACCACAGCAGCAACAAACCAAACACGGCGCTGACCAGCATGGCCACCACCACAAACCCCGCCAGTTTGCCAAAATAATACTGGCTTCGATGAATCGGCATGGCCAGTATCATTTCCAGGGTTTTGTCCTGCAGCTCGCGCACGCAGCTGGAAACCACGAACATCGCCACCACAACCACTGAGCACAAGCGCAGAAACGCGGCCAGTATCGCCACCTGTGTCACTCGGTGCTCGGTAATGGCGAGGTCGCCGATGAATTCCACCATGGCAAAACTGATTGCCGTAACCAGCAGCAACAGCAGCAGCAGCCGGTTTCGCATTGCTTCGACTATGGTAAATTTGGCTATCACCGTGACGGGCGCCAGAATATGCAAAACCTTGTGCCTCCCCGAATCTCATCTATCATCCGTTAACAGGTAGTTGAAAAGCCTGTTAAAACAGGGATGATGCTATTATTCAACAAATTGTAGGCAAGCAGGCATGAATTTGCACCCCGCAGGCGGGCTTTTAAAACACGAATTCAGATTGCTTGGCCTGATGGTCGCCAGCTTGCTGGCGGCTATTGTGTTTATCGATGACAGCACGCTGTCGCGCAGCCTGTTAATCATCCATTTTGGCTTCTTTCTTCTGTGGCAGCCCATCCTGGCGCAACAGGAGTCATTCAGTTTCCGTAACCTGCTGGTTTTGGCCGGTTTTCTGGCCGGGTTTTTAATCTGGTTTAACTTGTGGGTCGCCACATTCTGGATACTGTTGTTAATGAGCCTGCTTACCGGGCGCATATTCGCACGTGGCCTGCGCCGGGCGATATACGGCGTCGCAGTCATTATCCTGTTTCTTGAAATTACCCTGGTCATTACCCCGCACCTGTTTCAACTCAAGGCGCTGGGAGACGAGCTTGAAACTGTTTTGCAGTCCGCCATGATCGGCGCTTCACTGTTGCTGCTGTTCAGCAAGGCCGATCAGCAGCATGCTACACATGTCGATTTCATCCGCGGCTTTATGGTGATATTGCTGATATTGTTCCTGTGCATGGGCAGTGTGCTCAGCACCTACAATACCGGCAACCAGTATTTGCCCTCGCTGGCGACAACGATTGTTATCGCCGCTCTGTTCATGCTGGCCACGGCAATTCTGTGGACGCCGCGCGCCGGTTTTACCGGACTGGCGCAGTTGTGGGAAAAATATCTGCTTAATATCGGCGGCCCGTTTGAGCAATGGGTGTCACAACTGGCTGCGCTGGAAGCCAACACCAATATCAAGCCGGACAGCTTTCTGCAAGCCAGCATTCAGTATTTGCTGGATCGTCACTGGATTTGCGGCGTCTACTGGAAGACCGGGCGCAGGGAGTCGATGCAGGGCAAACAAAGCAATCACCATGTTTCTTATGCAGACAGCAAGCTGCGCATCACGCTGTATGCCTACAACCCGATCGGCCCGGCGCTGATGCTGCACACCAAGCTGCTTCTCAGCGTACTGACTTTTTATCACCGCGCCAAACTGCAGGAGCAACAGCTTATCAAACAGGCGCATTTGCGCGCGATTTATGAAACCGGCTCCAAGTTGACACACGACATCAAAAATATTCTGCAGTCCACGCAAATGCTGACGCAAGTCATCGCTGATGAACAAACCTCTGTAGATGATGCGCGCAATCTGCTTTCCTATCAACTTCCGCTGCTGACCCAACGCTTGAAAACCACACTGGAAAAACTAACTACCCCAGTGCAGGCGGACTCTGAGCAAAAACCGTTGTCGGTCTGGTTTCAGTCATTACAGTCGCGCTACGCCGGCCGCGACATTGTGTTTGAGGCCGACATCCGGCATGACGCCATGATTCCGGTTGAGCTGTTCGACACGATTGTGGAAAACCTGCTGGACAACGCGCGCACCAAACGCATCAACACCCCCGGGTTGTCAATTCAGGTATCCCTGCGGTCAGACAGCGCCGGTATCGAGTTGTGCGTTACTGACACAGGCGACGCCGTCGCCGATGAGATTGCTGACCAGTTATTCCATGAAGTCATCAACTCGGAAAACGGCTTTGGCATCGGCCTGTACCAGTCGCGCCAGCTCGCCATGCGACAGGGGTACGAACTGCATTTGACAAATAATGTAAAGGGAGCGGTTCGTTTCAGCCTCAGCAGCCGGCAAAGCCAGGCGTCAGCCGTCTAGCCAGACCTGACAGATTGTTGAAAATGTCTCAGGTGAGTGTGAGACAAGGCAAAATCTGGTGAAAAAAGCACAGTTTACGAGCGGCATATGAGCACTTTGAGCCGGGTTTTAACGCCGCGTCACGCCGTATGAGGTTTTGCAGCAGCCTGCTAGGGTAAAGCGCCGGCCTCTACCATCTTCGCCTTCAGTTCGTATTCGGAGATCCAGATAACAATGTCATCAAATACCCCGCCGTCAGTATCCGCATCTTCATCCGTTGGCGGACGCTTGATGAACACCGCATTCAGGTCAACATTGTCCTGCTCATCCACATTAGCGGCAGGGATGCCCGGTTGAATGGTATTGGCGGAACTGATCGCGCCATAACCGTTTTTTCCGTGAGACAATAACACTGCGGCGACATTGCTCGCCAGGGTTTCTGTTGCCGTACCATCGTTGGTTCTTTTTTCAATTGCGCCGACCGCCGTGTCGTTCAGGCTAAAGCTTGCCGCGCCGCTGCCATCGCGTGCAAACGTGTCATCCACCCAATAGCGGTAACGGTTTCCCCAGGCATCCTTGTCCGCCAGCCCGAGCGTCACCCACGGCAAGGTTCCGACACGGTTGCCAACCGAGCAGGAGCCGTTCACCCGCCTGTCTTCGATGCCATCCCTCGCTGTACCGTTCGGACACAATATGGCGTTGATACAATCTGGACAGGGCAGGTAAGGCGAGGGCTGACTGAGCGCATAGCCAATCATCGCTTGTTTGGCCAGCTCCAGTTCATCGCGCGTATCCGCAACCCGGGTATTATCGATACGCGAACTCAAGGTGCTGATAAAGCTACCCGCCAGCATACCAATGATGACCAGCACGATAGCCAGCTCAATCAGGGTAAAGCCTGTCTGTTTGTTCAGCGTCAGCATCATGGCGCCAGCACCCATACAAAGTCTTCCGCTTCACTGGCGTCGAATATACTGTCCTGAACAGTATTGTCATTTTCGCCTTCAAAATAATCGGATGGCGAACTGCTCGGCGCAGGCAGCCCGTGACGGCCACTGAATACGATTACCGCCTGTTTATCATTGTTCGGCGCCGCTGTGTTATTCACTGTCAGGCAATCCACCCCGGGGCTGCAGTCTGCGGTTGAAGCGGTGGCGTAATAGCTATTCAGGTGCCATTTTTCATTGGCTATCCATTCTGGCAGCAGGTTTTCGGCGCAACCGCCCGCATCCCATTCATTATCATCAACCGGGAGATGGCCTTGCAGGTTGCCCGCCTGCCTGACAAAAGAACCGTCCAGTTGTGTTGAATCAAATGGCGTCGCTTCTGGCCAGTAACCGCAATTGCCGCGAAACGCCGTGACAGCATCGGCGATATCGCCTGCAACCTTTGCGTGCATGTATGCGGCCATATCCGCGTAGGTTATTACTTCAATCATATCGTTAACGATGATATTGCCGGCGGCGTCGCGCACCGGGCCGGGCATCAGCCCATTCACACTGTCGCCATTCTCAAAATCCACATTGTCTTCTTCGTTTGCGGTATTGAAAAAAGCGATATCCAGATAGTTCCTGGGATCAAGCCTGTCAGCGTTCGTGGCGCGTGTCTGCACGTATCCATCCTGCCTGACCAATGCTTTGCCTGGCGAAATAATCACGGCGATAATCCCGTCCGGCCCCGCGCCATCGTTAACAGACAAACTGCCATCACGGTTTTTCAGGGTGATGCGTCCGGTCGTTGCAGTATTGATAGTGGTGACGCCTGCCGTGCCAAAATTGTTGCTGACGGCATACCACAATCGCTCATTGTTTCCGTCCCGCAGATCATCCATGCCCAGATCGCGGTATGGTAATCTGCCCGGACTCTCGATAAACGCATTGCAGCCCAAATCCTTGGCGCCGTCATCATTGGTATCCGGGCATGGAAGCTTGCCGGGGCCTTCATCGCCTGTGCCTTCAATCGCGGTGTAGTTCATTGCATACGCCAGCAACGCCTGTTTGGCCCTGACCAACGCCTCACGGGTAACCTGCTGCCGTTTTATCTGCTGCTCCTCGGCTGAAACACCGGTCAAAAAATAAGCGATGGAGGCCAGCGCCAGCGCAATGACAAACACCAGGAGCGCCAGACCCGACTGCTGCTTGTACAGCGCGCTGTTCATGCCTGCTTATTCGCCGGCCTGATTATCTGACCAGCTTTCCCCGGGCTTGACCCGCACCAGCTTTCCGTCCACCAGCATCACCACCGATTTTTCGGAGCTGCGTGAACGCAAGACCTTGACGCCATCACTTGCGCCCCGGTTAACGCGGCCATTCACCCACACCACACTGCCGCCTTTACTGCTTTTGACTATGCCATTGACCTTGATATGGCTTGGGCTGGCATGTTCGCTCGCAGGCGTATCCGCCGCCTTGCCCTTGCGCAGGCGATCAATCTGGTGACGTTGTTTTACTGTTGTGAACAATGTACCGAGATCAGATTCCCGAAACAATGTATCAGCAGATGCGGCTGCGCCGCAGATGAACAATGCCAACGTTATCAGACTACGCATCATCCCTTTGCCTTTTTCGATTTTGTTGCGCGGATGGTATACCAGCTCAGCTCACAATATGCTTTCATGTTATTGGTTGATGCTGCTGTGCTGTGCTTGAGATCCGAGCCGGCGCGCTCAACATCACATTTATCGACAAGAAACAAGCCATTGGCTTTTTCCTGCAGGTTATTCAGCATGGCGAACAGGTCGCCTTCATGACCCATCTTGATGTCCATGGTCATGGTGCTACGATAGAGATCCAGCCCCTTGAATGCTTTCGCCACTGCGCGCTTGTCCAGCTGTGTCTGACTGGACACACTGTATTTCACCGATGGCATCCCTCTGGATTCAGATGTCGCCTGTATCGCCTCATACCAGCTCAAACGGTCTTCCTTGCCAATAACGCCATGATTGATCAGCTGAAGATACTCTGATTCGTAAGCGTCGATGATGCTGTTGTTATGACGCGAACTGCTGACGCGGTTTTTCCATATCTTCATCGCCCGCTTCGCATCCATCATGTCCTCCCTGGCCGAGTCCATGTAAACATAGGAAAAGCTGGCCATGCCTATCACAAATACCAAGGTAACAATGAACACATAGACCGCGCGTGAAAGATACGGGTGTACGTTATCAAGCATCATCCACCCCCTTCATAATTACACGCAATGAAAACCCGCCATTGCTTCTGCGATCGCGATCCGGCTTGATGCCACTTTCGGC
Organism: Gammaproteobacteria bacterium; assembly: GCA_026995045.1. Lineage (GTDB taxonomy): Bacteria > Pseudomonadota > Gammaproteobacteria > SZUA-229 > SZUA-229 > S139-92. The sequence continues at coordinate 9,722 of JALWPK010000137.1, forward strand.
GGTAAATTTTTTCTCTGAGCGCACTTCAACCGGCATCTTGATGGCTTCCGCCTGCTCAATTCGCTCATCATCCATCAAGGCGTCGATAATATCCTGTATTCTGTCTACCGACGCGCTGTAATTGTCAGCCGAAATCGCCAACCGGCCTTCAATCACGGCCACATGCCTGAGCCGGTCTTTTGATATGACATCAGGTTCGGACACGAGCGGCTGTTTTTTTCCTTTTACCTCACTCACCTGTTCCGGTTGCCAGCTGATACTGTCAATCGTGATATCTTCAAGCTTCGCCCTGTCGATAATTCGGCTGAACGCTATCATCAGATCCAGCGGTGACACCTTACTGTGCTGCCGGATCTGTCTCGCCAGATCCACAGCCGAATTCATTACGCTGGCATTGGCAAAAACTTCTTCATAGGCTTCAAACTTGTTTTTATAGACCTGACGATATTCCTTTTCCTGCTCAACCAGCAGCTCGCTTGCCTTGTTGTGCTCAATCGCATCGGAAATGTAGGATTCGGTCAGCAGCAAGCCTGTAACCAACAAGGCGATTGACGCCGCGTACAGACCACCCGCCAGCAATGTATAAAAATAACGGTTTTTTTCATGACGCTTTCCGTAGTGGCCACCTACCTGCATCAGGTTGAGACAGGCCCAGGCAAATAATCCATCGGCAAACTTGCTGTTGTAACCCTTGAAACCGGATTTTTCCTCCAGCTCACGGATACGGTGTATGCTTACCTGCTCGCGGTCTGTTGACGTGAACATTGCCCGAATCGAGTCGATTTGTTCATCCGCCGCCAGAATATGCACATGCAGCACTTCATCGCCCCGAATCAAATCCTGGCTGCGCAGAAAATTGATGGTGCGCTCGACTTCAGGCTTGGCGTATTCTCCCAGTCTGCTGATATCACTGGCGTCAAGATTAATCACCGATTGCCGCGAGGTAATCATCTTGCCATCACGGAAAAAGGTTTGCCGCAGGTTGCTGTTCACCTGCTGGCTGACTAGCAGAACCGGCCCTTTTTTTGCCCCCAGCATCGGCAGAATCTGTTTGCTCACCAGCGGCAGGGTCCAGATGCCGGAAAGCGGCACATCGCATTTTTCTATGATATCCAGCCACGGCTGTATCAAATCCGGATTGGTGATGGCGCCCAGCAATACGCGGTTATCCTTGCGGCCGTGTTTGTCCCGCGCAATGATTTCGCTGTAGGTAAACTGCCTGCTTGCGCGGTAATAGCGGTCGATCATACGCTCAATTACCGCCGCGCGATCCTTGCCGTATACATGAGGCGCGGACTCAATGCGAAAGTCTTCTTCAATGACATCGACCAGCAGCTTGGTGGCGATTTTCGCCGAGCTTTGAAGGTATTGCTCAAATTTGGCGTAACCGTCACTATCCGGCTCGAATGAGCAGGCGCCGGAAAACTGCTTGCCACTCCAGTGCAGAATGCTCATTCGGTGGCCGGTAAAATAGAATATTCGCTTCATAGTTTTACACTGGATACGGCGTCATAAACCGGGCCAAGGACAGACAGCATAATCCACATCATGATTCCACCCAGCAACAAGGTCAACGCCGGCATCATCGCTGGCTCCAGCTTGTCGATGGATTCCCGTACTTCGCGGTTATAAAAATAGCTGACATTCAACAGCGCTTCGTCCATCGCGCCGGTATCCTCGCCAATCTTGAGCATGCGCACGATCATTGACGGGAACACACCGATACTCTCAAAACTTTTGCTGATCAACGTGCCCTCTGCTATTTGCCCTCTTGCATTGCTAATGGCTTCTGACAGCACCACGTTGTCCACCATACTCTCCGATATTTTCAGCGCATCCAGCACGGTGATGCCGGAGCTGTACATCATGGCGAAATAATTCGCAAACCGCGCCAGTTTGATTTTGCTGTTAAGCGGACCGAACAGCCAGATTTTCAGCTTGACGCCATCGAGGGCATAACGCACCATGTGACTGTGCCGGTTGAGATAGGACAGGACAAACCACGCCAACACCGGCAGACCAAAAATCAGGTACCAGTATTCAATAAAAGCGTCGGAAACACTCATCAATATGCGGGTATGCAACGGTATTTCCGAACCGATATTTTTTATGAACGGCAATAACTGCGGCATCAGGTACATCATCAAAAAGCTGACCACGCCCAGCACAACTACCGTAACAATGGCCGGATAAATCATGATTTTTTTGGTGTGCGACGCCAGCTCATCCTGCCAGCGCAAGGTGTCGGCCAGGTCGTGCAATACCTCAGACAGGCGGCCGGTTTCCTCGCCCACTTTTACCAGCGTTACATACACCTTGTCGAAAATCTGTGGATGCTCGGCCAGCGCAAGCGAAAAGGTTTTGCCGCCTTCGATATCATCGATAATGGTTTGCAGCACATCGGTGAAGTGACTGTAATCGAGGCTGTCGCGGATATCTTTCAGGCTGTCTATCAGCGGCACGCCGGACTTGATCAGCTGCTCAATGTGAAAAGTAAAATTAATCAGTTCACGACGCGATATTTTCTTGCGCCGCAACAATGAGCGCGACGCCTGCACCTGCTCCTTGTAACTCAGCAGATCAAAGCCCATGGTTGTCAGGCGCTTTTCCAGCTCCATCGGATTGCTGGCGATCATGGTGTCGGTTCGAATCTTGCCGTTGGCGTCTATGGTGCGGAAACGATAATCGGGCATGACTACAACCTCTGCGTCAAATCGATGACGCGCGACACTTCCTGCAATGAGGTGTCGCCTTCCAGCACGCGCCGCACGGCATCATCCGCCAGGGTTTTGTAACCACTTGACTTGGCGCAGTTGCGCAACTCGCCCAGGGTGGCGCGTTTGGCTATCAGTTCATCCAGTTCGCTGTCGATTCGCAAGGCTTCCACCACGGCGACCCGTCCCTTGTAGCCGGTGTTGTCGCAATGCGGGCAGCCGCCCGGCTCATAGATGGTGAGCGGCTCCTTGACATATTCCACACCCAGCAGCTTGCTTTCAATTTCGTTGGCCTGCGTCGGTTTTTTGCAATGCGGACACAGCAGGCGCACCAACCGCTGGCTGATAATGCCGATAATGTTGCCGGTCATGATATCCGGCAGCACACCGATGTCCAGCAACCGGGGGATCGCACCGATGGCCGAGTTGGTGTGCAGTGTCGACAACACCTGATGGCCGGTCATGGCGGCGCGGAACGCCATGTCCGCCGTGTCTTCATCGCGGATCTCGCCGACCAGAATGATGTCCGGGTCCTGACGCATCATCGAGCGAATGCCGTTGGCGAAATCCATGCGCGCCACTTCGTTCACCGAGGTCTGGCGAATCATGTCCATCGGGTATTCCACCGGGTCTTCCAGCGTCATGATATTGACCTGCTCGGACTTCACATAATTGAGCATGGAATACAGCGTGGTGGTCTTGCCGCTGCCTGTCGGCCCGGTGACCAGAATAATGCCTTCCGGCCGCGCCATCATCAGTTTCAGGCTTTCCAGGGTTTCGTCGTGCACACCCAGTTTTTCCAGCGGCACAATGCCCTTTGCGCGATCCAGCACACGCAGCACGATGTTTTCACCGTGCGTGGTCGGCTGCGCCGACACACGAAAATCCACCCGATGGCCCTGCACCTGCAAACTCAAACGGCCATCCTGCGGGATGCGGGTTTCAGCGATATTCATGTTCGACATCACTTTCAGACGCACCACAATGGCTGACCAGTAATCCTTGTGCAGGCTGCGAATCTGTCTGAGTACGCCGTCAATGCGATAGCGCAGGCGCAAAAAGCCTTCTTCCGGTTCGAAATGAATGTCCGACGCTTCGCGTTTTACCGCATCCGCCAGCACCGCGTCCACCAGCCGCACCAGCGGCTGACTGTATTCATCATCTATCGCATTGAGGCTCTGGTAATCAATCTCGCCGGTTTCGATTTCGTGCAGAATGCCATCCACCGACAGTTCGTAACCGTAAAAACGGTCAATCGCCTGTTTGATTTCACTCTCACCCGCCATCAGCGCGGTGAGTTCGATCTTGCGGCCTACAATGGCGTGAATGCGATCCAGCGCCATCAGATCTGAGGCGTTTTTCATCGCAATCTGCAGATGCTGTGTTTCCGGATTGAAGGTCACCGGCACCACGGTATGCCGCTCGGCCATTTCCTTGCTGATCAGGTTCAGCGCTTCCTGATCCGGCACCACATTGTTCAGATCGACACTGCTCAGCCCCAGCACCTTGCTGAGCACATCACGCATCACGGACTCGGAAACAAAGCCCAGTTCGACCAGCACCTCGCCGAGCATCTTGCCGCTTTTCTTCTGCTCGGTCAGGCCAATATCAATCTGATCCTGGGTGGCGAGGCCGGCGGAGACCAGCTCTTCTCCCAGTCGGGTTTTTTTACGGATATGCGCCGGCGCGTTCATGGCTGTCGCTCCAGGGACTGCAAACGCAGTTTTACCGCATCGGTGGAAAAACTGTGGTTCTGGCTGCGCGCCAATTCCAGGCTGCGGCGATAAAATCGCGCCGCCTGACCGGGCTTGCCTATCCGGTCTAGGCTGACAGCCAGGTTAAAGGCGTAATCCGGATTGCCGTCATCCGCCATCCACGCATTGAAATAATAGGATTGCGCCTGCGGCCATTTTTTTTGTTGCGCGCTGATATTACCTAACGCAAAGTTGACCGGCGCGGAATCCGGCTGCTGCTTCAGCAGCATCTTGAGCCGCGATTCGCTCAGTTCACTGAACTGCTGGCCGTGATGGCTGTCCTGCGATACCGTAGCCTGTTTCAGGTTGGCCAGCGCGGCAACCGCAATCGGGTCACGCGGATTCAGCTTCAGCAATTTGGCATAATACGACTTTGCCTCGTCTATCCGGTTCTGTTTCATGGCGATAGCCGCCATGCCGAGCAGCGCATCGCGGTTTTCCGGCTCACGTTGCAATACCGCGCGGTAGGATGTCGATGCGGCGCCATAGTCAGCGCGGTTATAGGCCCGCCAGCCCTGCTGCAGCATATCGGCTACCGGGTCGACCTTTGTCGTGCGCACAAACTGTGGCTTGGCTGTCTTCGACTTTGTTGGCTTGCCGGTGTTTTTCCTGCTGGCTGCCGCCGCCACAGCTGGCGCGGACGGCTTTGCCGTCGCCGGTTTATGCGTCGCCTCCTGCTTTGCAGGCGTGTTGTCTGTCAGATCCGCAATCAATTCGGGGCGTTTTTTCTTGATAACTTCAGCATTTACTTTTTGAATCGTGATACGATGCTTGCGCTCGAGCGACTCGATGTCCTTGACCATGTTGTCATAAAAATAATAGCCGCCAAGCAGCAGGATAAAAACAGACACTGCGGCAACCGCGCCCCACACCATTTGTTGCTTGCGGCGGTGTTCGCGGTTGGTTTTATACACCAGCATCTGCAAGGCTTCATCGGATACGGTTGAGGTTGTGGTGCGCGCCTGCACCGGCTCCAGCATCAACTTACCTGCTTTCGAGTCCCGCGCTTTGGCGCCAGCCTTGTCCGGCTGCGCCGCTCCGGTCGCATCCGTCGCGGAGTCTTCATCCAGCGTCAGTTGCAACTCATCGTCGCTTTGCTCCGCTGTATGCTGCACGCGACCGCTATCGTCAGCCTCACCTTGCGATGACGCATTTTGCTTGTCTTTTGCGGCTTTTTTGAGGGCGTCCAGTAACAGGCTCATGATGCTGTCAGCTCTGCGTGTTATTGCGGCCTGATATCATCAAGCAGGTACTGGCTGTATTCGGACAAATCACCGGTGAGACTGGCGTCATGCGTGACCACCGGGCGGATGAAGATAACCAGCTCGGATTTCACATATTCATCATCCGTATAGGAAAACAGCCCGCCCAGAAACGGAATGCTGGACAATAACGGCACGCCGGTTTGCTTCTTGTTGATCTGATCCTGCATCAGGCCGCCGATGACCGCGGTGTCGCCATTGTTGATTTTCAGCATGGACTCGATTTCTCGCACCTGGATAACCGGCACTTCGGATGTGACGCGCGCTTTGGCCAGCTCCGGGTTGGGATCCTGCACGCGATCCACTATCCGGGAGATGGTCGGGCGCACATTCATGGTGACCACATCGTTTTCATCGATGTAAGGTGTAACGGACATGACAAAACCGATGGGTACGGTGTTCACCTCGGTATCCACCACCGCCAGCGCCACCGCATTGCCGGTGTTGTTCACTCCCTGCGACACCTCGACTTCCGTGGTGAAATACACTGCGTTGTCAACCACCTTGAGCATTGCAGTCTGGTTGTTCAGCGCCATCACTTTGGGGCTGGACAGCACTTTCACATCACCGAAGGTTTCCAGCGCGCGCAAGGTCGCGTTCAACGGGTTGCTGCCCAGCGTGTCGCTCAAGGTCAGCGAGAAAAACGGCGTATTGCCCAGGTTGCCGCCCAGCAGATTCTGGTTGAATGTCTGATCGCCGCCACCGGTGACCAGCGACCAGTCAATGCCCGCCTGATAGCGGTCGCTGAGCGTCACTTCAGCAATGGTTGCTTCAATCAGCACCTGGCGTTGCGCGCTGTTGATAACGCGGTCGAAAAACGCCTGTATCTGCTTGTGCTGGCGCGATGTCGCCCTGACCGCCAACACCCCGCTTTCGCGGTTAACAATGATATTGCCGCCGGTTTCAATCTCATCACCCTTGCCGGCTTTGAAATCCTCGCCAATGATGGCGGCGATATTGTTCGCCAGTGTTTTCCAGAACTGGTTATTGGATCTGTTTTCAACCTGCGAGCTGGAATTGTTTCCACCCCGGCTGCCGCCGCCACGGCTCTTGGCGCCTTTCCCGGCGGCGCCGCCGGTCGAACTGATTTCCGTCGATACCGTCACCTTGCCCGTGCTCAGGCGCGACATGTTCAGATACGGCACGTTATACATTTCCAGATAAGGCTTGTCGAGGCGCACGTGCAGGGTGTCGCCTTCCATGCGATAGTCAATCGGCGCCTGGCGGCTGATGCGGTCGAGCAATTTGGGCAGGGTCTGGTCGATGGCGTTCATCGTGACCACACCCTTGACGTTGTTATCCAGATCCAGATTGATTTTGGCGTCGCGCGCTATTGAAAACAGCAAGTCCCGAACCGGCACCTGGTTGACGATGACGGTGTAGGTTTCCACTTTCTCGCGCTGCTGCGGACGCGGCAGCACGGGCGCCTGTTGCACGGTTTCAGGAATCGCCGCCTTCTGTTGCTCAACGGGCGCGTGAATATGCCCGTCAGAGACTTGCGGCGGATTGCTTGCCGAACAACCGGCCAGGGCCAGCAACAGACTGACCCACATTGCTCCATTCTTTTTACTATTTATCATTGTGACACCATTTGTTCACATCGCACCTGTCAGACAGACTTGTTATTGCAGTGACGACACCACTGAATCATTGTTAATCACCAGATCCTTGCGCAATGCGCTGACGCGGCGCAAGTAAGGCTTGCTTGCCTGTAAATCTTCGGGGAGCTTGTTCAGGGTTGCGCGCGCCATCTGACGGCTGTTGTACTCATCGTACAACACACTGTACATGGGGCGACCGTTTATTTTTGTTTCATAGATGTATATTTTTTCAAAAGCAAGCGTATCCGAAGCATCCCGCAAAAACTGCTCGACCGCATCGGCGTCAACCTTGCGCGCCATGAACAACTGGATGCTGTAGTGATTGTCGGGCACACGCAGCAACCAGTCTCGCGTATCCTGTAAGCGCGTCGCCAGCAGGTCATGAGGTGCTTCATTCATGCTGGCGACCGCCCTGTCAATCGGCGCGGCGTTCACAAGCTGTTTCACCTCGCCCACAGCCACCGTTGCAGGAGCAGGCGACGCCACGGCCAGTTGTTGACCGTTGCCCGGCAGCAATGTGCCCATCCACACAGCCACGCCCAGGCATATCGAGGCGGCGGCCGCATAGGCGAAAGGCTTCCAGTTAACCGCTTTGGCGAAATCGCTGTCGATGGCGGCGGTGCGAACGTGTTTTGTTGTCACTTCGTGACTGCCTTCGGAATAAGCCGACATCAACGCCTTGTCGGCGAGAATATTGATTCGCCGCGTCAGGCCGCCGGAAGCTTTCTTGATTGCTGTTGCGGTTTTCTGATTGAAAATATCCGGCCCCTTGTAACCGACGCAACGCAAGCGAAAGTTGAGATATTCCAGCGTATCTTCAGGCGGAAACGGCTCCAGATAAAAATTATGCGTGATGCGCTCCTTTAACTGGCGTATATGTGGTTGCGCCAGTTTTTCATCCAGCTCCGGCTGACCGAACAGCACCATTTGCAACAATTTGCTTTCATCGGTTTCCAGATTGCTGAGCAGGCGGATTTCTTCCAGCGTTTCCACCGGCATGCTCTGCGCCTCTTCGACAAATACCACCACCGGTTTGCCTTCCGCGTGTTTCTGCAGCAGGTAATTTTGCAGCTTCTGCATCACGTCCAGCTTGCTGGTGTTGCTGTCAACATCCAGACCGAGTTCGTGCGCAATCACATGCAGAATATTGTCTGGCGACAGGCTGGGGTTGGCGATATAGACCACATCAACCCTGTCCGCCAACCGCACTTCCAGCATGCGGCACAGCATGGTTTTGCCACTGCCAACTTCTCCCACCACCTTGATAATGCCTTCGCCGCTGGTAATGGCGTAAGCCAGCGCGTCCAGCGCCGCGCCTCGCTTGCTGCCTTCAAAAAACAGGCTGGTGTCAGGCGTGATTTTGAACGGCGGCCGTTCGAGTCCGAAGTGTTCCAGATACATTATGTTTTCCCCAGTTTTTGCACGCGGCTGTACAGCGTGGTGCGGTTGATATGCAAAGCCTCCGCCGCCCGGCTGACATTGTTATTGTTCATTTCCAGCGCGAGCTTGATGCAACGGCTTTCGATTTCTCCCAGTACTTCATCCAGATAAAAATCATGGTTCAGCATTTTCTGCCGGATTTGTTCATCGTCTCCCAGCAACGACGCCTTCCTGGACAGGGTGCTGCTGGACAGCCGGGTTTCCAGTTCGGCTTCCAGCTGCTCGGCGGACACCACTGCGCCAGGGTACTTGGTGCCAAGACGAATCACGATATTGCGAAGTTCACGCACATTGCCGGGAAAGTCGTAATTGCCCCACAGTTTCATGGCGTCACGGTCAAGACTGAATGGCGATACCGTGCCGGCGTATTCATCCTGAAAATGATTCAGCAAGAGATACACATCGTTGCCGCGTTCGCGCAGGGGCGGCAACACAATGTTGAGTATGCTCAGACGATGATACAGATCGGTGCGAAAACGGCCGGCTTCGACTTCATCGCCCAGATTCTTGTTGGTGGCGGCGATGATGCGCGCTCTGGATTGCAGCAATCGGGTATCGCCGACGCGGTAATACTCGCCGCTTTCCAGCACGCGCAACAGTTTTACCTGCAGACTTGCCGGCAGTTCGCCGATTTCATCCAGCAGCAGGGTGCCATTGCCGGCGTTTTTGAAAAAGCCGTCATGCGCATCAACCGCGCCGGTGAAGGCGCCCTTGCGATGGCCGAACAACTGCGACTCCAACAACTCAGGAGTAAACGCTGCGCAGTTGATGGCGAGATAAGGTTCGTTCGCGCGTTCGCTGTTTTCGTGTATGGCGCGCGCAATCATTTCCTTGCCGGTGCCGGACTCGCCCTCAATCAATACCGGGAACGGTGACTCGGCAAACTGGCGGATTTGTTTGTGCACCGTGTCCATGGCGATGCTGTCGCCTATGATATGGAAGGTATTTTTGGCGGACTTGCTGAGCTCAACCTGACGCAGGCGCGCATGATGTTGCAGCCGCGCCAGCAGCAAGGTCGGGTCGGCCGGCTTGGCGATAAAATCGACCGCGCCCAGCGTCAGCGCATGCTGGATGTTGACGTCTTCATCCTGGCCGGACAGCACCAGCGTTTTGATGGCGCTGTCTTTCGCCAGCAGATCGCCAATCAGGGCAAAGCCTTCTTCCGGCGAATGTGCTTTTGGCGGCAGGCCGAGGTCAACCAGCGCCAGCGCAGGAACTTGCTGATGCGAGGCAATCGCATCCAGCGCCGCTTGCCGGCTGTCCGCCACCATCACCTCAAAATGCTTGCGCAGTATGAAGCCCAGGCTTTCGACAATCAGCGGATCATCGTCAACCAGCAGTATCAGGTCTTTCTCGTCTGTACGTGATTCAGCCATCGCGTTTGCTTTGTTCATAACCGGTCGCTTTCATTCGCTTTATTAACAGAGTGTATATAGCAGATGAGCGGCTATTCTTTGTCTCCGGAAGGTAAACTTAGGCGTTTTTTGTTGAAATATCGGAAGCGTCCATGTTCAGAATTGTGCTGTTTCAGCCCGAAATTCCGCCCAACACCGGCAACGTCATCCGCCTGTGCGCCAACACCGGCTGTGAACTGCACCTGATTGAACCGCTCGGATTTGAGCTGGATGACAAACGCCTGCGGCGCGCCGGGCTGGATTACCATGAGTTTGTCGCCGTGCAAACCCATCGCAGCCTGGATGATTACCTGCGACAACATCCATCGGTTTGCCATGCCCTGTCCACCCGCGGACGCAGACGCTACGATCAGGCCCGCTTTGCGCCCGGCGACAGCCTGATTTTCGGACCGGAAACGCGCGGCCTGCCGGCGGATTATCTGGCCAGCCTGCCGCCGGACAGGGTGCTGCGGATGCCGATGCTGGCGGACAGCCGCAGCCTGAACCTGTCCAACAGCGTGACCGCAGTGGTGTATGAAGCCTTGCGGCAGAATGATTTCAGGGGGCTGGGATAGGGACTGAAACTGTCACGAAATAATCCATAACGGGCGTGTTTTGCACCATATTGCAGCAAATGTCGCCGATTATGCTTGAATTTACTCGACTCTGGTATCGCGGCTGAGCAGTGTTTTCACCGCATCCCTGGGCGGTTTGCCGTGATACAGCACGCTGAACACCTGCTCTACGATAGGCATGTCGACCTGGTGCATTTCAGCCAGCCGGTTGGCTTCCTGGGCGGTGCGCACGCCCTCGACTTCCTGACCGATTTTTTCGCGCGCCTCGTCAATCGACAGGCCTTCCGCCAGCAACAGGCCCATGCGGCGGTTGCGGCTCTGGTTATCGGTGCAGGTAAGCACCAGATCGCCCAGGCCGGCCAGCCCCATGAAGGTTTCGCGTTGCGCGCCCATGGCTTCGCCCAGGCGCATGATTTCCGCCAGCCCCCGGGTTATCAGCGCGGCGCGCGCATTGGCGCCAAAGCCCAGCCCGTCCGATGCGCCGGCGGCGATGGCCAGCACATTTTTCAGCGCGCCGCCGAGCTCAACGCCGATGATGTCATTGCTCATGTAGGCGCGAAAATTACCGGTGTGCAGATAGGCGCGCAGCTCCTCGGCCAGCCACTCGGTGCTGGAAGCCACGGTGATGGCGGTGGGCAGATTGGCGGCGACTTCGCGCGCAAAGGTGGGGCCGGACAATACGGCTGTATGCCTGCACTGTGGCAGTTCCTCCTGCACCACCTGGTGAAGCAGCTTGCCGGAGCCCTGCTCCAGCCCCTTGCTGGCCCATGACACCGGCAGATCTGCAGTGAACAAGCCCCGGTTGGCGGACAAAAACGCGCGATAGGCGTGACTGGGGATGGCGATCATCACCAGATGCGCGCCACTCATGGCGGCTTCGAGGTCGGCCGCCGGCTGTAGCGTCTCGGGGAACGGAATGTCCGGCAAAAATTGCTGGTTGCAGCGCTCTTCGGCAAGCCGCGCCATATGCTCCGGTTCGTTGCCCCAGAGTTTTACCTTGAAACCGGAGCGCGCCATGTGAATGGCCAGCGCAGTGCCCCACGACCCTGCGCCCAGCAGGGTAATGCTGTCGCCTGAAGGAGCCGTCATGCTCTAGTGCGCGGTTTCCTGCTGCGCGGCTGCGGCGGCCTGCTGCTCCATATGCTGCTGGTACAAGGCGTTGAAGTTGACCGGCGCCAGCAGCAGCGGCGGGAAACCGCCATTGGTGACCAGGCTGGAAATCACCTCACGCGCAAACGGGAACAGGGTTTCCGGGCAATAGGCTCCCAGCATGCCATTGAGGTTGCTCTCTTCAAAACCCTTGATGGTAAAAATACCCGCCTGTTTCACTTCCACCAGAAACGCGGTTTTGTCCTGTTGCTTGGCGGTGACGGTAATCGACAACACCACTTCGTACATATTTTCGTTCACGGTGCTGTTGCTGCTGTTGATTTGCACGTTAAGCTCCGGCTTCCATTCACTGCCGCTGATAAACAGGGCGGGGGTGTTGGGCGACTCGAAAGAAACGTCCTTGATGTAGATTTTGTCGATGTTGAATTGCTGTTCGTTGGCTTGTTCGCTCATAATATTTCTCGGTTAAAGTGTTGAAAGTTGTTTTTGGACGCAGCGGACTCAGCCGCTGCTGACAGGCAGTTTGGTTTCCTCCCAGGCAACCAGACCGCCCTTGAGATTCCTGACATGTGTGTAGCCCTCGCGAGCCAGCGCGCGGCAAACCCGGGCGGATGTGTTGCCGACATTGCAGTAAACAATGATGGCGTCATCCTTTGATTTCGCCAGTTTGGCGACTTTTTCCACCGCCTCGCTGGCTGGCGCATGTTTGGCGTTTTTGATATGCGCCTTTTTGAATTCCGCATCGCTGCGCACATCGATAACAATGGCGTCTTCGTTATTCATCAGCCGGGTGGCCTGAATCGGATCGACCAGCAGCTTGCGGATGGTCTGGTGCTCAAATTCCGATTTCACCAGCAGCGCCAGCACCACCAGAAAGGCGCCGACCAGAAACAGGTGATTGGAGATAAATTCAGGCAATAGCTGAAATTGTTCCATGAAAGAACCGACCTTGCAGACAGAGGTGAAAGTTTAGTTATTCGTCAGATGTCTGACGCGCGGAGCAAAATACATCCTGCATCATGCCAATCAGGCGCAGGGTGCGGGTGTCGCCGACGCGATAATACACCTTGTTGGCGTCCTTGCGGGACGCCAGAATGCCCTTGTCGCGCAAAATGGCCAGATGTTGCGAGATATTGCTTTGGGAAGTGCCTACAGAATCGACGATATCCTGTACACTCACTTCCTGGTCACCGAGAGTGCACAGAATTTTCAGACGCAGCGGGTGCGACATGGCCTTGAGTGAGCGTGAAGCGCGGCTGATATCTTCTTCACGGGTCATCAAATGGGGATCATCAGCAACTACAGACATGTAACCTTACCTCTCGGTGAAACCTATATAAGAACTAAACAATACAATAATACACTTTTTTACCCAAATAAAAAGCGTGAATTTTCATTTTTTCCGGATTGCATGGATATTTTCCCGATTACCCCTTGTATACGGCCATGGCGGCGCAGTGAAACAGTATATTAGAAAGCGCTTAAGCCTGGCGCTGGCGGTGGCGCTGACGCTGCTGGCCAGCTCGCCGCTGGCGGCTGAAACGGACGAAGTTTCACGCTACCAGAGCAAGCTCGAAAAGCTGTACAAGAGCATCGACAAGGTCAAAAAACACCTCAAAACGCGCCGTCACAAACGCGGCAATGTGCTCACCGAACTGCACCAGTTGGAAGCCGATATCGGCGAAAATGCACTCAAACTGAAAAAAACCGACAAAAATGTTCGTCAGCTTAAAGTTCGCATCAATAAACTCAATAAAGAACTGCGGCTACTTGAGAACAGGCTGCGCCAGCAGCAGGCGGCGCTGGCCGAGCTGTTTCGCGCCGCCTACATGCTGGGCGCGCAGCAACAACTAAAAATGCTGTTGAATCAACAAGATCCGGCCAGTCTGGGACGCGTGCAGGCGTATTTCGACTACCTCAACCGGGCGCGCGCGCAGCGGATTGCCGAATTTGAGCAATCCATCAAGCACAAGCAACGTCTGCAAACCGACATCAACGCCTCCCTGCAAAATCTCAAATCCACACTCGCCAGCCAGAAGGCGCAGAAAAAAAAGCTCAACCAGCAGCGCCGCAGCCGCGCCGCCTTGCTGGCCAGACTGGAGCAGGAAATCCAGCAGCAGGAGCAGAACCTGTCCGAACTCGAATCCAGCCGCAACCGCATCGAAAACCTGCTCAAGTCACTGGGCGAGCTGCTGGCCGACATCCCGCCGGGGCCGGGCGACAAGGCGGATTTCGCCAGTCTCAGGGGCAAATTGCCGCGGCCAGTGGCGGGGCGCTTCATCGCCCGCTTTGGTCAGGCCAAGCAGCAGGGCGGGCTGAAATGGAACGGGGTGCTGATCGCCAGCGAATACGGCGAGCCGGTGAAAGCGGTCAGCTACGGCAGGGTGGCGTTTGCCGACTGGTTGCAGGGCTTTGGTTTTATTACCATTATTGACCACGGCAAGGGATACATGACACTCTACGGCCACAACGAATCGCTGTTCAAGCAGGCTGGCGACTGGGTGGAGGCCGGCGAGGTCATCGCCACGGTGGGCGACAGTGGCGGGCACAGCCACCCGGGGCTGTATTTCGAAATCCGCGAGCGCGGCAAGCCGGTCAACCCGGCCCGCTGGTTCGGCGGCTGAACCCGTGGTGATGGTTACACTCTAAAACATGTAATATACCGCTATATCACTGAATCGCTCCGGAGTAGACTAAACTCTGGAGACAGGATAGCCACACCGTTATAGCCCGGAGTAACAAGTTAATGAGCAAACAATTCAAGACCGCACTGGTACTGGTCTTAGGTATGATTGTCGGCATCGGCGCCACGCTGACCGGTAATGTACTGGCCAACAAACAGGCTGAAGCACAGGGCCTGCCGCTGGATCAGCTGCGCAATTTCTCGGATATTTACAGCCGCATCAAATCCGACTACGTCGAGGATGTGGATGACAAAACCCTGCTGGAGTACGCCATTCGCGGCATGCTGTCCGGCCTCGACCCGCACTCGACCTATCTGGACGCCGACGAATACCAGGAATTGCGCATCGGCACTTCCGGTCACTTCGGCGGCCTGGGCATTCAGGTGGGCATGGAAGACGGTTTTGTCAAAGTCATCTCGCCGATCGACGATACCCCCGCCTACAAGGCCGGGCTGAAAGCCGGCGACCTGATTATCCGCCTTGATGAAAAATCAGTTAAAGGCATGACCCTGAGCGACGCGGTCAAAATCATGCGCGGCAAACCCGGCACCGACATCAAGCTGACCGTGGTGCGCGAGGGCGCCGACAAACCGCTGGAGTTCACCGTCACCCGCGACATCATCAAGGTGAAAAGCGTGAAAAGCCGCATGCTGGATCCCGGTTTTGGCTATGTTCGCATTACCAACTTCCAGTCCAAAACCGCGCGCGACCTGCTCGACGCCATCAACAAGCTGAAGGAAGAAAACAACGGTGAGCTGCGCGGTCTGGTGCTCGATTTGCGCAACAACCCCGGCGGCGTGCTCAACGCCGCCGCCGATGTCGCCGACCTGTTCATCAACAAGGGCAAACTGGTGTACACCGAAGGCCGCGTCGAAAACGCGCATTTTGAATTCAACGCCAAACCGGGCGATGTGCTCAACGGCGCGCCCATTGTTGTTCTGATTAATGGCGGTTCAGCGTCAGCTTCCGAGATCGTCGCCGGCGCCCTGCAGGATCACAACCGCGCCGTGGTGATGGGCAGCAAGTCTTTCGGCAAGGGCTCGGTGCAAACCATTCAGGAATTGCGCAGCGGTGGGGCGGTAAAAATTACCACCGCGCGTTATTTCACCCCCAAGGGCCGCTCGATTCAGGGTGAAGGCATCACCCCGGATATCGTGCTCGACAAGTTCAAGCTGACCGAGGCTGAGTCCAACACCATCAGCCTGAAAGAATCCGACCTCAAGGGCTCCATCAGCAACCCGACCAAGTCTGAGGAAGAACTGGAGGCGGCGAAGAAAAAAGAGCTGAAGGAAAACAAGGAAATCGCCAATGACTACCAGCTGCACGAGGCGCTGTTGCTGTTGAAGGGTCTGAATATTCTCAGCAAAAAATGAAGCTGACCCTGCTGCGGCCGGCAACCCTGGCGTTGCTGGCCGCCCTGCTTTTTCCCGCAGCTGGCGCGCGGGCGGAATATCTGGCCAGCATCATCATCGACGACATCGGCCAGAGCCTCGAACGCGTTGAAGACATTATCAACGCCGACATTCCGCTGACGCTGGCCATTCTGCCGCAAACCCTGTTTGCTGAAACCATCGCCGAGCAGGCGCACCGGCGCGGCAAGGAAATCATGGCGCATCTGCCGATGCAGTCAATCCGCCACCACAACCATTCGCCCGGCACGTTGACGCTGCACATGACGGAGCAGGCATTCATTCAGCAATTAAAGCAAGATATCGAATCGGTGCCGCATGTCACCGGCGTCAACAACCACATGGGCAGCCTGATGACCATGCATCCGGGCTACATGAGCTGGCTGATGCGCACCCTGGCGGACTATGACGGCATGTATTTCATCGACAGCCGCACCACCGAGCAGACCGTGGCGGCGAAAATCGCCGATGAATACCAGGTGCCCAATCTCGAACGCGATGTGTTCCTCGACCCGGAACAGGATGCGCAAACGCTGGAGCAGCAATTCCAGCGCTTCATCGACAAGGCCAGAACCAACGGCTTTGCTATAGCGATTGCACACCCGCACCCGCTTTCCATACAATATATTCTGAACAACGTCGATCGCCTGCGGCAGAACGGCATCCGGCTGACGCCGGTGTCCCGGCTTATTCAGCTACGCCAGCAGGCCAGACACAACACGCCGGAGGCCGATAACCATGTCACGTGTACTGGTTCCGCTTGCGCAGGGATGTGAGGAGCTCGAAGCCATCACCATTACCGATCTGATGGTGAGGGCGGGCATTGATGTTGTCACCGCCGGGCTTGATGACCGACCGGTGGTCGCCTCGCGCGGCGCAACCCTCATCCCGCACACCACGCTTGACCAGGTCACCGACGAAACTTTCGACATGATTGTGCTGCCCGGCGGACTGCCCGGCGCCGATCATTTACGCGATAACGCCACCCTGCAAGCCATGCTGAAACGCCACGCTGGCGAGGGCAAATACGTCGGCGCCATCTGCGCCGCGCCAAAGGCCCTTGAAAAGGCGGGTTTATTGAATGGCAAAACTGCGACAAGCTTCCCCGGCGTGCTGGAATCGCTGAACAACAGCGCAATCACCATCAGCAACGCCGCCATCGAACAGGATGGCAACATCGTCACCTCTCGGGGTCCCGGCACGGCAATGGACTTCGCGCTCAAGCTTGTCGAACTGCTCGAAGGCAGCGAAACCCGGAACAAGGTAGAACAATCCCTGGTCAGATAACTGACCGACAAATTCTGAAACTCTGATTTACTCAGAGTTTCCGCGGCACAGGGAAGTGCCGCCATTTTTAACAGCTTATCAGCTGTTGAAAATGAAGAAAAAGGCGAAATCGCATTTTGCCTTTTTTGTGCTCTGATAATTCAGGGATGAATTAATCAGAGCTTCCTTCTTTTTTAACGTCCACAATGGACATGAGGTAAGTAATGCAAGCAGAAGTAAATGGCAAAACCATACAGCTGAGTGAAGCTGGCTGGCTGGAAAATCTGGATGAATGGAGTGAAGAGCTGGCTGAGGCTATTGCCAAAAATGAAAAGATTGATGAACTGACGCAGGAACACTGGGACATTATCAATCTGGCTCGCGAGTACTTTCTCGAAAACGGCGTTGTCTGTGAGCCGCGCCAGTTCTCCAAGCTGATGAAGAAAAAATACGGCAAGGATCGCAGCGACCAGAAATACATCTATTCGCTATTCCCGACCGGCCTGATCAAATGCGCCAACAAAATCGCCGGCCTGCCGCGGCCGAAAGGCTGTAGTTAAGCTGTCATAATTTATGACAACAAAAAGGCCAGCATTGCTGGCCTTTTTTATTTTCTGCTTATTGCCTCGCCGATTACGCCGAGCGATGCACCCAGTCAGCGCCCAGCGAACCCTGCAGGTTCTGCAAATACTGTTCGCTGTTAATCTCCGCCAGCATGGCCTGCGCATGCTCCCGGTTTTTCTGCAACTGTTGCAGACGCGCTTCATCATCATCCATCAATTCTTCAATCTTGCGCTCAATGTAGGCCAGGTTGTTTTGCCACAATCTGGCGTCGCGTTGCTGCTGAATTTTCAGGCGCTGCTGATACCAGTCGCTTTGCAGCAGATAATCACGGGTAAACATTTCACGGATTGACGGGTCATCGATGGTTTTGCCTTGGTACTCGCCGGTCGCCATGATGCTGAGCACCGCCTTGAGAGGCGGGCAGGCGTCTTCAATCGAACCGTCTTCAATATAATGCTGCGCCACTTTTTGCTGCGCCTCGCAAATATTGTTGATGCCATCGACATAGGCGGCCATGTCCTGGGTTTCCGGTTTCAGCATGGGCTCGTCAAACACAATGGTCGGGCTGTCGAACACCTTGCCGAAGTAGGCGTGCACAAAACTTTCGGTAATGCGGTAGCCGAGACGGCTGGCGAGCACGGTCTGGCCTTCGTATTCGAAGTCATCGAGCTTTTCCAGATAACCTTTTTCAATCAGGTATCGCGGATCGCGCTCGGCAACCGGAATGCGGCACCAGATTTCCGGTATCAGCATGCTGATATCGTGGTCAATACGACGACGCGCTCCGATATAACCGGCGGCGGAGGAATAGCCCTGATGACCGCAAAGAATAAAAGACACCATGGCGTTGTTCAGGTCCGCCGTTGCCGACAGGGCATTGAACGGCCCCTTGGTGAGCGCGCCCTCGGAGCCGGCGCCGGTGGTCGACGGCGACTTGCCGGTGAGGCTGCATACCAGATCCATGAACAGCTCCGGCAGCTCCTGATAGTGAATCGGGTTGTACACCGCCAGCGGGCGAATGCCGGCCTTCAGATCCTGCGGGTTGTTGCGGCGCCCCTGCAGCACGGCATTCACTGGATGATACACCGGGTCGTTCAGTGACAGGCCGCGCGCCAGCCGGGCGCCCATGTCAGCCAGGTATTTCGGTTTCGGGTTGGCCAGATCCGGGCGCTTTTGCAAATAGCGCATGTTGAGGCTGGGCTTGCCGTTGACAATGCGCGGATGTGATGAGGCGACAAAATATTCATCGTCCTGCAATTCTTCCGCGGCGGAGCGGATAAACTCACGCATGGGGCGGGAATATTCCTGAAAATTGACGCTGTCTTCCACCAGCTCAATCGCATCCTGTTTGGTCAGCGGTTCAAAGTTGGAGATAAAGTTGCCGTCTTCCGCCATGTCGGCTTCGGTCTGGGTGTCAAAACCGCGAATCACGGCGTCATCCGGACGCTGAAACAAACGCCGCTCGCAATTGGTCACCAGCTTGACGCTTTGTTCGGTGTATTGCGGGTTGAGTTTGCCCTGCAACAAACGGGCTGGTACAACCGTGGACGCCGAAATGTCATCCTCGGTCTGCACCTTGGTGGCGGCCACAAAATCCTGGCGCAGTTTGTAGATGCGCCAGCGGCCATCACTGTGCGTGCCAACACGCAGGTAACTGGTCACCAGTTTGCGGCCGTTGTATTTGAGTTCGTTCGCCGGGTGACCGTTGACTTCATCGACGGAGAAATGCTCGCGCCAGTTGTCGCCCCATGACGGCTTGTAAAAACGTTTGATTAAAAACACCAGCGCCAGTATGTGCTGCGGAATGGCTTCCAGCCAGGCATTGTATTCATCGGTGTAGTCGCTGGCCGAGGGCGTCAGCAGTTTGATCACCGAACCGAGGCTGCGATCCATGCTCAGCAGGCTGCGGTCATCCTGCATGCTGCTGTCGCGGAAACGCTTGCTGTAATCGTAATTGATAATGTCCGCGACCTTGTCAAAATCGGCCTCGAAGTCGCCAATGAACACCGGGCCGGAAATAATCGCATCCTGTATCGATTTGGAAATTTCCGACTTGCCGCCACCCGATACGGTGCTGGGCTTGTGACAGAAGGCGCCTTCGCCAAGCGTGCCAATCAGACGCCAACTCGGCGCCTGCGGATGCTTCTGCATGCTGACGGAAAAACCGCTGGGATACATATAGGTGTTGCTGGCCAGTAGTTTCAGGTATTGCGGCTGGCCGTCTTTTTCCCAGCGAATTGACTGGTCGTTCATGTCGAAACGGGCGTTTTCCGGCACATAAATAATGTCCTTGTACTGGCGGTCAACCGCATAGCCGCTTTCGTGTATGTCGATGCCGCCTTCAAGCTGCTTGCACAAACGCTCGAAGGTGTATTCGCCCATGTCTTCTTCAATCTGCGGCACATAGGTTTCACCCAGATTGAAACGCGGGAAGGCGAGGGCGCCGCCAGCGTGTTCTTCCTCGACACCACCAAACAGGTTGGCGGAATAGCTGATTTGCGATTTGATTTCTTTTTTGCTGTAGCCGAAATAGTTGTCGGCGATGATGGTGACAATGACGCCGTTCATGTCGCGGCACACCACCTTGAAGGCCTGACCATCGTTGTACAGTTCGTCTTCCGCCTGCCAGCACATGCCATCCTTGCGCTGACGCTCGCTGGCGTCATCATAATGCGGCAGGCCGAGGGATTTTTTGGTCAGGCGCGTCAAATGCGGCGCCAGGATGATGCAGCCGGTGGTTCCGGTCCAGTGCTCGGTGTCCAGCGCGGCGTCATTTTCCGGCAGGAACGGGTCACCGCCGTTGCCGAAAATGGTTTCCACAAAGTCCAGGTTGGCGACCAGGCTGCCCGGCGCGAACATGCGCACTTCCATGGTTTTTTCCGGCAGCACATCGCCCACCTGCGGGCGCACTATCGGGCGCACCAGCAATGACACCCACAAATCAATCGGTTTTGGCAGGCCGCTGGCTATCGGCAGGCTCAGGGCTTCGGTTGGCGGATCCAGCGCCACCTGCAACAGGTTGGCGTAAACCTCCACAGGCACAGCCTTTTTATCGAACGGTATCGGCAGGCCGCCTTCAACGATGTGGAACACGCCAGAGGTGGTGCGGCGGTCGTTCTTCGGATTATGCAACACGCCCTGCTTGACGCGATACGACTCCAGCAGCTCTGACTGGTGCTTGTTGTCGACCAGCGGCAGCGACAGCTCACGCGCCAGGCCTTCTTCATTCAGGGTAAAGGTTTCGCCAGGCAGTTTGACCTGCATGTCGACGCCGTTACGCTTGAGATAATCGGTGAGAAAATTCTGGATGCGCTGATCCGCCGGGCAGCGGTAGTCGGCCAACAGGCGGCGGTGCTCGGAATAGTTTTTCAGCAGGCTGTCAGCAATCGAGAGGTAACTGCGGTCGGTGCTGAGCTGGCATTTGTGCCCCAGAGCGGCCAGTTGCAGGCAAATGTTTTGCAGTGTGATCTGGCGCTTATCAACCGCGCGGCGTTCGGGAAGGGTATAGCGGGTTTGCATATTCATAACGGTAGCCAAGGCGTGTATCCTTAAACTCTCTGATTGCGAGGGAGCGCTATTTTAATCAGCTACCGGCGAAATATCTAATTAGCAAAGGGTAATACACTAACATTCGGTTATTGAATATTTACAATACTTTCAATAACCTGCGCAGTTTAGGCCAGATAACGCACCGATGTGGTGCGATAAAAAAAGCATGCCCCGGCAGCCGCCAAACACGCAGCTTTTCAGGGGATTTACTGATACCGAGGCGACGTATGGACAGTGAACCATGCGCGCCCTGATGGAGAAAACATGAAGCCACACAGCGACAAATCAGCAGACAAACCCGGCTCACAACCATCCGGCAAGGGCGCTTCCAGTGACGGCCCCAGCGACTTTGTGGTCGGCTCGGTGCTGTTCATTATTTTTCTCGTCTTTATGACGCTGTGGATGCTGTACCGCCTGCCGGACTGACTGTCCGCCGGCGCCCCGGTTATTCCCGTTTTTTCTTCACCGGCCGCTTCCAGCCCCTGATGCTGGTCTGCTTGCTGCGGCTCAGCACCAGCACCTCGTCTTCGGTGTCGCGGGTGATGGTGCTGCCGGCGCCAATGGTGGTATTTTTGCCGACTGTGACCGGCGCCACCAGCTGGGTGTCGGAGCCGATGAAAGCGCCGTCCTTGATTACGGTTTTGTGCTTGTTGGCGCCATCGTAATTGCAGGTGATGGTCCCGGCGCCGATATTCACCTCGGCGCCGATTTCTGAATCGCCCAGATAGCTCAGATGACTGGCCTTGGAGCCTTTGCCTAGCACGGTGTTTTTGGTTTCGACAAAATTGCCCACCTTGCTGTTTTCGCACAGATGCGTACCGGGACGGATGCGCGCGAACGGACCGACTTCGACGTTCTTGTCGATGATTGCATTTTCAATCACGCTGTGCGGCTTGATGTGACTGTCGCAGGCGATGGTGCTATTGCTGATGACGCAGCCCGCGCCGATGTGCGCGCCCGGGCCGATATTCACCTCGCCTTCGAATACACAATCGACATCAATAAAAGCATCGTTGCCGACATTGAGTTCGCCGCGGATGTCGATGCGCGACGGGTCAGCCAGACTGACGCCTTCCGCCATAATCGCCTCGGCCTGTTGCCGCTGTTTAACGCGCTCCAGCCTCGCCAGCTGGATGCGGTCATTGACGCCTTCGACCTCGGCGGTAGTTTGCGGATGTGTGGCGACAACCCTGTTGCCATCCTGCACAGCCAGCGCAATCAGGTCGGTAAGATAATATTCGCCCTGTGCATTGTCATTACCGATACGCGCCAGGCACCGGTTGAGATAACCGGCGCGCACCGCGAGGATGCCGGTGTTGATTTCGCAAATGGCGCGCTGCTCTTCGCTGGCGTCCTTGTGTTCGACAATCGCGATGACGTTGCCGTCATCATCCCGCACGATGCGGCCATAGCCTGTCGGGTCATCCAGTTCCACTGTCAACAGCGCGACATCATCGCCGCTGACGTTTTGCACCAGTTGCTGCAAGGTGGCTGTCTCAATCAGCGGCACATCGCCGTACAGTATCAATGCGATATTGTCGTCCCGAATAGCCGGGCTGGCCTGCTGCACCGCGTGGGCGGTGCCGAGTTGTTGTTCCTGTTCATGCCATTCGGCGTCGAAATGGGCGCAGGCCTGTTTCAGCAGGTCGCCGCCGTGGCCGTAAACAATGTGTATGCTGTCGGCTTTGAGTTCACGGCTGCGGTCGTAAACATGTTCGACCATCGGCTTGCCCGCCAGCTTGTGCAGCACCTTAGGCAGGCGGCTTTTCATTCGGGTGCCCTGACCAGCGGCCAGGATGATGACGCTTAACGGCATATTTATCCTTTTTGCATACTATGCGAATTCAAATGAAAAAGGCCGGTGAAAAACACCGGCCTTCAAATTGTAGCGCATCAACCGTGCGGTTGCTGACAGTCGACAGCCCGTTAGCCTTTCTTCTTCAGCTTCTTGATGGTTTCCAGCTGGGCGATGGCTTCGGCCAGTTCGGCCTTGGCGCGGGCGTATTCCATATCCGAGGTCTTGTCCTGCATCGCGGCTTCGGCGCGCGCCTTGGCTTCCAGCGCGGCGGCTTCGTCCAGATCGGCTGCGCGCACAGCGGTGTCAGACAGCACGGTAACGATATGCGGTTGCACTTCCAGCACGCCGCCGTTGACGAAGAAAACCTGCTCGGCGCCGCCCTGTTCCACCACGCGGACTTCGCCGGGTTTCAGGCGAGTAAGCATGGGCGCATGACGGGGATGAATACCCACCTCACCCATTTCCGCAGGCGCATAGCATTCGATAACAGTGCCTGAGAATATCTCGTTTTCTGCGCTGACGATGTCAACGTGCATGGTCATGGCCATTATTGTACGCTCTTCTCTTTTCGCTTACATGTTCTTGGCTTTTTCGACTGCTTCGTCGATGCCGCCAACCATGTAGAACGCCTGCTCCGGCAGATCATCGTGTTCACCGGCAAGAATCGCCTTGAACGCCGCCAGATTGTCTTTCAGCGACACATACTTGCCGGGCGCGCCGGTGAACACTTCGGCCACGAAGAACGGCTGCGACAGGAAGCGCTGGATTTTACGCGCGCGGGCGACCACCAGCTTGTCTTCATCCGACAGCTCGTCCATGCCCAGAATCGCGATAATGTCTTTCAGCTCTTTATAGCGCTGCAACGTGCCCTGCACCTCGCGCGCAATTTCGTAATGCTCGGTACCGACAACGTGCGGGTCGAGAATACGCGAGGTGGAGTCCAGCGGGTCCACCGCAGGGTAAATACCGAGCTCGGCAATCTGGCGCGACAGCACCAGGGTTGCGTCCAGATGCGCGAAGGTGGTCGCCGGTGACGGGTCGGTGAGGTCGTCCGCCGGCACATACACCGCCTGGAACGAGGTAATGGAACCGGTCTTGGTGGAGGTGATGCGCTCCTGCAGCACACCCATTTCTTCCGCCAGCGTCGGCTGGTAACCCACCGCGGAAGGCATACGGCCCAGCAGCGCCGATACTTCGGTGCCCGCCAAGGTGTAGCGGTAAATGTTGTCGACGAACATCAGCACGTCGCGGCCTTCATCACGGAAATATTCCGCCATGGTCAGGCCGGTCAGGGCGACACGCAGGCGGTTGCCCGGCGGCTCGTTCATCTGGCCGTAAACCAGCGCCACCTTGTCAAGTACGCCGCCTTCCTGCATTTCGTAGTAAAAGTCGTTGCCTTCACGGGTGCGCTCGCCAACGCCGGCGAACACGGAGAAACCGGAGTGCTCGACCGCGATGTTGCGAATCAGCTCCATCAGGGTAACGGTTTTACCCACACCCGCGCCGCCGAACAGGCCGATTTTGCCGCCCTTGGCAATCGGCATCACCAGGTCGATAACCTTGATGCCGGTTTCCAGAATTTCGGTAGCCGAGCTCTGCTCTTCGAAGGTGGGCGGTTTGCGGTGAATCGGCATGGTTTCGTCATTACCGATGTCGCCCTGGTTATCAATCGGGTCGCCGAGCACGTTCATAATGCGGCCCAGGGTTTTCTGACCCACCGGCACGCGAATCGCATCACCGGTGTTTTTAACAACCATTCCGCGACGCAGGCCTTCAGTCGGGCCCAGCGCAATGGCGCGCACCACGCCGTCACCCAGTTGCGCCTGCACTTCCATGGTCAGGTTGGTTTCTTCCAGTTTGAGCGCATCGTACACTTTAGGAATGGAGTCCCGCGGAAATTCGACGTCGATCACCGCGCCGATAATTTCTACTACGCTTCCGGTACTCATGATGGTTTCCTCATATTCTCAATATTTAAATTCGTTATGGTCTGCTGCTGACTAGACCGCTGCCGCGCCGCTGACGATTTCGGAAATTTCCTGGGTAATCGCCGCCTGGCGCGCCTTGTTGTAAATGGTCTGTAATTCTTTAATCAGCTCACCGGCGTTGTCGGTGGCGGCTTTCATCGCAATCATGCGCGCGGACATTTCACTGGCGATGTTTTCCACCACGCCCTGATAGACCTGGGATTCGATAAAGCGCAGCATCAGCGCGTCGATCACCGGTTTGGAGTCCGGCTCGTAGATGTAGTCCCAGTGGTGCTCCAGCTCGGCGTCGGGTTCGCCGCTCACCGGAATAATCTGCTGGATGGTCGGGGTTTGCGTCATGGTGTTCACAAACTCGTTGTTGACCAGATACAAACGGTCGATTTCACCGTTGTCGTAGGCGTCCAGCATCACCTTGACCGAACCGATCAGGTCTTCCAGCATCGGCTTGTCGCCAATGTTGCTGAGTTCGGCAATCATCTTGCACTTGAAGCGGCTGAAAAAGCCCACGGCTTTTTTGCCGATGGCGCACACATCCACTTCCACGCCTTTTTCATCCCACTGCATCATTTCGCCGACCACCGCCTTGAACATGTTGGTGTTGAGGCCGCCGCACAAACCGCGGTCGGTGGAAATGATGATGTAGCCAACGCGTTTGATTTCGTCGCGCTCCTGCAAGTAAGGATGCTTGTATTCAGAATGCGACTGCGCCAGATGCGCCAGCACGCTGCGAATCTTGGTCGCATACGGACGGGAAGCATACATGCGATCCTGGGCGCGGCGCATTTTACTGGCCGCCACCATTTCCATCGCCTTGGTGATCTTGGCTGTGTTTTGTACGCTTTTGATTTTGCCGCGTATTTCTTTCGCGCCCGCCATGTGTTATCCCGTCGTCAGTTAATCGCAGTTGTGCCTAAAACACGCCCTTGGCTTTGAAGTCGTCCAGCGCGGCGCGCATGGCGGCTTCAATGTCATCGTTGTAGTCGCCGGTGCTGTTAATCTGATCCAGCAGCTCGGCGTAGTTGCTCTTGATGTGCGCCAGCATGGCGGCTTCAAAATCCACCACCTTGTTGGTGTCAATATCATCCAGATAGCCTTCGTTGGCCATGAACAGCGAGAACGCCATTTCCGCAACCGACATCGGTGAATACTGCGCCTGTTTCATCAGTTCGGTGACGCGTTCACCACGCTCCAGCTGGGCGCGGGTGGCGTCATCGAGGTCGGAGGCAAACTGGGCGAAGGCCGCCAGTTCGCGGTACTGCGCCAGCGCCAGTCGCACGCCGCCGCCGAGTTTCTTGATGATGGTGGTCTGCGCGGAACCGCCCACACGCGAGACGGACAGGCCGGCGTTGATCGCCGGGCGGATGCCGACGTTGAACAGGTCAGATTCAAGGAAAATCTGGCCATCGGTAATGGAAATCACGTTGGTCGGCACGAACGCGGAAACGTCGCCGTCCTGGGTTTCAATAATCGGCAGCGCGGTGAGCGAACCGGTTTTGCCGGTGACCTTGCCACCGGTGAATTTTTCCACATACTCGGCGTTAACGCGGGCAGCGCGCTCCAGCAAACGCGAATGCAGGTAGAACACGTCACCCGGATAGGCTTCACGGCCCGGCGGGCGGCGCAGCAGCAGGGAAACCTGACGATAGGCCCAGGCCTGTTTGGTCAGGTCATCGTACACAATCAGCGCATCCATGCCGTTGTCGCGGAAGTACTCGCCCATGGTGCAACCGGCGTAGGGCGCGATGAACTGCATCGCGGCGGACTCGGCGGCGGTGGCGGCAACCACAATGGTGTGTTCCATCGCACCGTGCTCTTCCAGCTTGCGCACGATGTTGGCGACGGTGGAGGCTTTCTGGCCGACCGCCACATAAATACATTTCACCCCGGTGTTGGCCTGGTTGATGATGGCGTCGATGGCGACAGCGGTTTTACCGGTCTGGCGGTCACCGATAATCAGCTCGCGCTGACCGCGGCCAATCGGCACCATGGAGTCAATCGACTTGAGGCCGGTCTGCACCGGCTGGTCGACGGATTTACGTTCGATTACGCCCGGCGCGATTTTTTCAATCGGCGCGGTCTCGCTGGCCTCAATCGGGCCCTTGCCGTCGATGGGATTGCCCAGCGCGTCGACCACGCGGCCCAGCAGGCCTTCACCGATGGGCACTTCCAGAATACGGCCGGTGCATTTGGCGGTGTCGCCTTCTGACAGATGACCGTAGGAGCCCAGCACCACGGCGCCAACTGAATCGCGCTCCAGGTTAAGCGCCATGGCGTAAGTGTCGCCCGGCAGTTCGATCATTTCGCCCTGCATGGCGTCGGCCAGACCGTGAATGCGCAGAATACCGTCGGTCAGGCTGACAACCGTGCCTTCGGTGCGCGCCTCGACGCTGGCGTCGAAGTTCTCGATTCTGGATTTGATGAGTTCACTGATTTCAGATGGATTCAGTTGCATTTCAAGTTTCCTCTTAACGGCTCAGACTCAGCGCCAGCGATTCCAGCCGGGACTTCATTGAGCCATCGATAATAGTATCTCCGGCCTTGATCACCACGCCGCCGATCAATGACACATCGGTAGCCGTGGTAAGTGACACTTCGCGGCCAAGCTTGTTTTTGAGTGTCGTGGTAATAGTGTTGACTTGCTCGTCGCTGAGCTCGAAGGCGGACACCACCTGCGCATCAATCTTGCCTTCGGCTTCGGCGCGAAACACTTCGAACTGTTGCGCCACATCAGGCAATGCCTGCAAGCGGTTGTTTTCCGCCATCAGCCGGATCAGGTTTTGCTGCTGCGCTGACAGTTTGTCGCCAATCACGGTGAGCACGGCTTCGCCTTTTTGCTGACGGCCCATGCGCGGATTGTCCAGCACGTCGCGCATGGCGCTGTCGCTGACCACGGCGGCCATCAGCGCAAGCGCATCGCCCCATTCACTGACGGCGTTATGTTGCTGTGCTGTCTGGTAAACCGCGCGTGCGTAGGGGCGGGCGGCAGTTGTGTTTTCGGCCATGTTGAATCGCCCGGCTTACAGTTGCGCGGCCAGATCGTCGAGCGCGCTGGCGTGCGCGGCGGCGTCAACCTCGCGCTTGAGCACTTTTTCCGCGCCGGCAATCGCCAGGCTGACGACTTCCTTGCGCAGATGCTCACGGGCGCGATTGACCTCCTGCTCGATTTCCGCCTCGGCGCCGGCTTTGATGCGGTCGGCTTCGGTGCGCGCATCTTCCTTGGCTTCATCGACAATTTCAGCAGCGCGCTTTTGCGCCTGGGCGAGAATTTCCGCCGCCTGGCCCTTGGCTTCTTTCAGATGCTCGGCGGCTTTTTTCTCCGCCAGCTCCTGTTCGTGCTGACCGCGTTCGGCAGCCGCCAGACCATCGGCAATCTGCTTCTTGCGCTCGGCCAGCGCGTTGACCAGCGGCGGCCACACGTAGGCGTAGCAGAACCAGACAAACACGAAGAACGTGATTGACTGGCCAATCAGCGTTAAATTGATATTCATACGCTAAAACCCGTTTGGTGGCGTTAACCTGCGACGGCGAAAATGACGTAGAAAGCCACACCGACCGCAATCATTGGCACCGCGTCGGTCAGACCCATCATCAGGAAGAACTGGCCACGCAGCAGCGGAATCAGTTCAGGCTGGCGGGCGGCGCCTTCGAGGAAACGGCCACCCAGCACGCCGATGCCTATAGCGGCGCCGAGCGCACCCAGACCCATCATGATGGCGCCCGCGATGTACAGCATTGCAGTTACTTCAGTCATTGTTATCTCCTAAATATTAAATCTTCAAAATTCAAAAAATCTGTTCGTATCAGTGTTCTTCAGGAACCTGATAAGCCAGGTCCATGTACACAATGGTCAGCGTCATGAAAATGTACGCCTGCAGGGTAATAATCAGAATATGGAAAATTGCCCAGCCCAGTTGCAGGAAGCCGCCGAAAATACCCAGCACCCAGCCGCCGCCGTACATCAGCGCAATCAGGATGAAAATCATTTCGCCGGCGAACATGTTGCCGTAAAGACGCAGCGACAGCGACAACGGCTTGGCGAACAGCGCTACCAGCTCCAGCACCAGGTTGATGGGAAACGCCCATTTGGGAAACGGGTGAAAAGCCAGCTCGGCGAAGAAACCGCCGGGGCCCTTGATTTTGAGACTGAAGTACAACATCAGCATGAATACGGACAACGCCATGCCAAATGTTGCATTGGGGTCGGTGGACGGCACCACTTTGAAATACACATGATGCGGATCCATGCCAAAGAAACTGGTTCCCATCATCGCCGCCACCTGCGGCAGCCAGTCGACCGGAATCAAATCCATGAAGTTAATCAGGAACACCCAGACAAAAATTGTCAGCGCCATCGGCGCAACCATGGCGTTGCGGCCGGTGAACGCGCCTTTTACGCTGCCATCGACAAACTCGATAATCATTTCGATGAAATTCTGCATACCGCTGGGCACACCGGCGGTAGCGTTTTTTGCCGCCTTGCGGAATATCCAAAGAAACAGGATGCCCAGTGAAATGGACCAGAACATGGTATCCAGATGAATCGCCATAAAGCCCATGGCTTTGGCTTCGGCGGCATTGTGCGCCAGCCCCCAGCTTCCATCCGGCAGCTGACCCCAGGTCAGGTTTTGCAGATGATGCTTGATATATTGACCAGCAGTTTGGGCTTCGCCCGACATCGTGTTCTCTCTATTCAATGTGTTGTTGTATCTTTGATGAACAGGCTCGCCACAAACGGCGTCATGTGCACCAAAAAATAGACAGCTATCAAAGCTGCCCCGCTAACCGGCTTGAGCAGCACAAAGGCTGCGACAAACATCGCGCCGGTAAAAATCAGTTTGTTGATCTCACCCCAGTAAAGCGACCGCAACAGCACAACCGGATCAGGGTTGCGGTCTTCGCGCCTGCGACCAAACACCTTGAGTGCGAACCAGCCATTGGCCAGCGTGGCAATCAATCCACCCGTCAACGCGGAATAGGCGAGAACCCAGCCTGAACCGGAAAACACAACGAGCAGCGCGGCGACAAACAAGGTCACCGCCAGTTGAACCAGCACCAGCCTGAATGCCTGCCGGGCGGTCAGGCCGCGAACCGGCTCAACCATTTATTACAGGCGCAACACACCCGGTGCGGGAGCGCGCGCAGATTATAAGGAGTGCAGCCATGTGGGTCAAGTTGCGATGCAGGCATAAGAAGGGTTTATGACGAGCGGTTTTTATTAAGCGCTTCAAAGGCTTACCTGATTTTCTCCAGTATGCCGTCGAGCTCGTCGAGGCTATTAAAATGGATTTCGAGCGAACCCTTGCCCTTGGCGCCCGACTTTATGCTGACCGATGCGCCCAGCTTCTCGCTCAGCTCGCTTTCCAGCCGGGTGATGTTGGGGTCTTTTTTCATCGGTTTGGCTTTGGGTTTTTTGTCCGACTGCCTGCGCACCAGCTGCTCGGTTTCGCGCACCGACAGGCCTTTTTTGGCTACCTCTTTCGCCAGCCGGCTTTGTTCGGCGCCGGACACGCCCAACAGGGCGCGGGCATGACCCATTTCTATCTGGCGCTCGGCCAGCAGGGTTTTGACATCTTCGTTCAGGTCCTGCAGGCGCAGCAGATTGCTGACGCTGGCGCGAGAGCGCGCCACGGTGTCGGCCACTTGCTGGTGGGTCATGTCAAATTCGCTGATCAGGCGTAGCAGGGCGTTGGATTCTTCCAGCGGGTTCAGGTTTTCGCGCTGGATGTTTTCAATCAGCGACACCGCCGCCGCGGTCTGGTCATCAAAGCTTTTGATGACCGCCGGAATGGTTTGCAAACCAGCCAATTGCGAGGCGCGCCAGCGGCGCTCGCCGGCTACAATCTCGTACACCCCACCCGCCGCCTTGCGCACCACAATCGGCTGCACCACGCCCTGGGTGGAAATGGAATCGGCCAGCTCCTGCAGCGCCTCTTCATCAAAATGCACGCGCGGCTGCCATGGGCCGCGCTGCACCAGATCGATATCCAGCTCGCGCAACTCGTCATCGCTGACCGCCGTGGTCAATGCTTCTACCGATTCATTACCGCCGAGCAGGGCGTTAAGGCCGCGCCCCAGGCCGCGTTTTTTCTTGCTTGCCATAACTGCGAGTTACTAACCAAAAAATATTTTGTTGTCGACAGGCTGCCGCGCGAATGCTTATGCGGTGGTACCTGTCCCAGTGGTTGCGCCCGGCGAGCCGCCAGTGGCGTGCTTGCGTTGATCGCGGCGCAGCATTTCCCCAGCCAGCGCCAGATAGGCCAGCGCGCCGCGCGAGGTTTTCTCATACAGCAGCGCCGGCAGACCATGGCTGGGCGCTTCCGCCAGCCGCACATTGCGCGGCACCACGGTGCGATAGACCTTGTCGCCAAAATGCTCGATCAACTGCGCCGACACATCGTTGGACAGGGTGTTGCGCGGGTCGAACATGGTGCGCAGCAGGCCTTCGATTTTCAGCCTGGGATTCACCGTGGCGCGCACCTGCTCGATGGTTTCCATCAATGCAGTCAGCCCTTCCAGCGCATAGTATTCGCACTGCATCGGGATAATTACCCCGTCGGCCGCGACCAGCGCGTTCAGGGTGAGCATGTTGAGCGCTGGCGGGCAGTCCAGCAGCACATAATCATATCTGTCTTTTATCGGCGCAATCGCGTTTTTTAGCGTGTTTTCGGCGCCGTCTGTGCGCATCAACTCGACTTCGGCTGCGGTCAGATCGGTATTGGACGGCAACAGGTCGATGCCGATATTATCCAGATGATGCACGCATTCGAACACATCGTAGCCTGACAGCAGCACGTCGCAGAAGGTGTATTCCAGCGCGTTTTTGTCCACGCCCACGCCCATGGTGGCGTTGCCCTGCGGGTCGAGGTCGATCAGCAACACGCTGCGTTTGGTCGCCGCCAGTGAGGCTGCGAGGTTAACGCTGGTGGTGGTTTTGCCGACGCCGCCTTTCTGGTTGGCGAGTGCGAGTACCTGAGTCATGGCGCTATCTTAACAGGTTGGCGCAGCCGCCTCATGCGGACGCTAGCGAAAAACACATATTCATAGCGGCGCAATTTCCAGCAAATGCCGTTCGGCGTCCAGCCCCGGCACATCCAGCGCGTGCAGCGCCCTGATTTGATACGCAGGCGTGTTCAGACTTTCATCACGCTTGCCCTGCATCACCAAGATGCGCGTATCGCCACCGTGCAGGTGGCGCGTGCTGGCGAGAATGTCATCGGTTGCGGCGTAGGCGCGGGCGATGATAACGGGCGCCGACTCACCAGGCTGGTAATCCTGCACCCGACTGTGCACTACATCCATATTGTTAAGCCCAAGCTCGATTTTTACCTGCTGCATGAAACGGGTTTTTTTGCTATTGGCGTCAATCAGCACGAATGACTGCTCCGGCCTGGCCATCGCCAGCGGAATACCCGGCAGACCGGCGCCGGAGCCAACATCGACCACACTCCCCTCACCAATGAAAGGTAGCACCGCCAGTGAATCAAGCAGATGCTTGCTCACCATCTGCTGCGGTTCGCGCACCGCGGTCAGGTTGTAGGTTCTGTTCCAGCGGTGCAGCAGTGCGATGTATTCAAGCAGCTTTTCTGCTGTCGTCGGGGGCAGGTTCAGTCCCAGTTGCGCAATGCCACTGGCCAATTCGGTGTGAAGTGAAGCCGTCATGGTGGTATTTTGACATGAACAGCTCTGTTTTATTGCAGCCACGGCGCTGTTTGTCTGCGCCATGAACATATCAGACAGGTATTAGTGTGCTGACATATTGGTCACAGCATGATCATGCTGTTGTTCCGCTAAGGTTTACAGAGTTTATTGGCGGGATTCGACTATCCACCCTTGCTGTCAGACTTGATCGCCAGCAACTCTACCTCGAAAATCAGTGCAGCGTTTGGCGGTATCCGGTCGCCCAGGCCTTTCGGGCCATAGGCCAGATCGGAGGGGATGAACAATTTCCACTTCGCGCCCACATGCATGTGCTGCAAGGCTTCCGACCAGCCGGCGATAACCTTGTCGACGCGGAACACCGCCGGTTTGCCATGGCCGTAGGAACTGTCGAACAGCGTGCCGTCAATTAACATGCCGCGATAATGCGCTTCGACAATATCGTTTTTGCCGGGAACCGGGCCGTCGCCTTCCTCGATGACGGTATATTGCAAACCGCTGTCCATCACCTGAACGCCGGGTTTCTTGCGGTTGGCCTCCAGAAACAGGTTGCCCTCCACCTGGTTTTTTTGCGCCTCGATTTGCATGCGCTGGCTGCGACGGGCGCGGTTCTGGTTGATGGCGTCAAACACTTCCGCTCGCGACATAAGGGGGGCGTTGCCTTCAAGCGCATCCTTCACCGCGCGCAATACCATTTCGTTGTCCAGTTCCGCACCTTCCAGTTTCATGCTCATCACGGCCATCTGGCCTAGCGCATAACTGAGTTTTTGCTTGTCTGTTTTCAGGCTGTCCGCCAGTCCGTTGCCTGACAGCAACAGCATGCCGGCGGCGAGCCAGACAGGGAGTAATTTGCTCATGGTTTTGTATCCTGTGTTGTGTCCTGAGTATACCCAGAGCTTGCCGTATTCTTTTCTGTCAGTATGACAGTCGGGGCAATTTACACTCGCTTGCCAACACTTGGCGCGCCAACAATGTTGCTCACGTAACCCACTGAAAAACAATCAATATTCTGTGATGGCATGCGACTTGCTTTATCTGTATCAGGCGCCACTCGTGCTGTTGGCGAACTGACCGCCGGCTTTATGGCAAACCTGCCGCCGCTATAATGAAATTTGATCACATCACGAAATTTAACGAGTAACTGTTATGCTTAAATCGTTGTTAACTGTCCTGCCTCTCGTACTGTTTTCACAAGCAGCACTGGCAATCACCCAGGTTTTTACCGTCGATGGCGCACGCTCCAAAATCACGCTGAGGCTGATTGATGTGGGTGGCGTTGATTCGGCGCCGGTTGATGTCGGACTTGACGGGGAGTTTGCTATCAACATCGGCGCGCCGACCGCTGGCGCCGCCACCACCGATCCGAAAAACTGGAACGTCAGCGCCGGTCTGATCAAGGACGATACGATTGCGCCTGTCAGCGCGGTGATTACTGCGCCACCGATCACACTGTCCGCCAACGGCGTGGTGGTGACCATCGACACCCTTGTGCTAACCGGTTTCAGCGTCGGCAACAACTATCCGCCCACGACTCTGGCCGGCGGCCCGCCGGTCTCTTCGGGTTCGCAGACTACTAATGCCGAGTTTGTCGCTGCCGGCGACATTCAGATCGGACCGACATCGGTACCAATACCCAACGCCCCGACACAAACGGCTGACACGGCTTTTTCAATTGAACTTGCGGACGCCGACCAGCTGGGCGGCGCAACCGGCAATACCGTCGCCCACATTACGGCAACCACAGCCGCCACCATCACCACAACGGCCGCCGCCGGGCAACTTGAAGTGGTGCTGGATATGTACGGTTACGCCGACTACAGCGGCGCGGTGAATCCGGCTCCAACAACGGGCGGCGGCAACTCAGGTGGCAGTGGCTCCTCTGGCGACAGTTCATCTCCCAGCGGCGGCGCGGCAGACTGGTTGCTGCTGTCTGGTTTAACTGTTGCGCTGCTCGGCATTCGACGCCGAAACAAACAAGCGTAAAATCATAACCGCCCTGACAGGCAGGGCGGTTAGCGTTTAACGTTTTCGATTACGCCGTCGCGTTCCAGCTTCATTTCGATGCTGGTTGAAAACAACAACCCCATGATGATGCTGTTGATATTGTCCGGGTTGTTCAGCGCTACGCCGTTGATTTCCATGACGATGTCGCCTGGCTGGATGCCGATGCTGTCCAGGTAAACACCTTCCGGCGGGTTGATCTGATAGCCCAGCACATTGCCATCGCGCGATACCGGCCTGGCGCCCATCAGTTGCAACAGCCCGGACGGGCCATCATTGACAATCAAATCGCGCACTTCGGCCAGCGCGGTTTGCGCATCCATGTCTTCAATGCCGGGGATGATATCGTTGCCGCTTTCCGTCGCTGTCGAAGTAGATGCCGTCGGGTTCTGTTGAATAATGACGCCTGCTGTCTGACTTCCGCCAGACAATGCGCCCTGCTCGCTATCACGCGAACGTTGCGCATCATAGGCGTCGTTCGCGTTGTGCGGTTCCGCAAACGTTGACCCAGCCCTTCCGCCACGTGCGGTTGTCGAGCTTTGCCCGCCGCCTGTTCGGGCTGGCCAGGATGATGGCGCGTTGTTCACATGTGTCATTAGCGTGTTGTTGCGCGCCGGGTGTTGCGCCATGCGCTCACCTGCTGTGCGCTGGCTGCCGGCCTTGAACGATGCCGACCGTCTGTCTGCCTGATGTTGTGTAACCGACTGCAAATCAGTGTTCCGGTTTACAACTGTTTCATCATCCCACACCGAGTAAAGCGCTGTAGCGATAATCAGCGCACCGGCCGGCATGACCCAGTTGTTGTTATGAAACAACCACATGATTATTCTTCAGGCGAGTCTTTACCGCTTTCCAGTTCGTGCGGCAATTTGCCGCCATGTTTTTTCAGCAGCTCAATCATCTCGACACGGTCTTTTTCGATGGCCCACTGCAAGGCGGTTTTGCCTTCCTTGTCGATAACATTGACGTCGATACCGGCATCAATCAGCATACTGCCGATTTTTACAAAGCCGCTGGCGGCGGCGTAGATCATGGCGTTGCGTTTGTTTTCATCACGATGATTGACTTTGGCGCCCTTGCCAAGCAGATAGTCCACTGCCGCTATCTTGCCACCGCTGGTGGCGAAAATCAGGGGACTGACGCCGCCGTTGTTGGTGGCGTTAACATCAGCGCCGTGCTCAACCAGATTTTCGATATTTTTCATGTTGCCTTTCAGTGAGGCGTACATCAACGATGTGTTGCCGTCTTTTTCACGCGCGTCCACCTTGGCGCCGGCCTTGAGCAATGTGTCCGTTGCTTCCAGGCGCTCTTTCTGCGCGGCCTGAATCAATGCCGTGCGCCCCATGCTGTCGTGTATTTCGGTATCGGCGCCTGCTGCAAGCAGTATTTTGATGCTGCCATCATGATTCAATGCGGCGGCATTAATCATGGCCGTGCGGTTATCCTTGTCGCCATGATTCACTTTTGCGCCGTTTTTAATCAGCAGTTTTACGATTTCATCATGCCCCTTGCGCGCAGCATAGATGAGGGGAGTTTTTTTGAAATTATCCTGCGCATTGACGTCAGCGCCTTTTTTCAATAACCATTTCGCCAGCTTGATGTCATTGTTGTTGGCTGCGATCATCAACGCGGTGACGCCATCAATCAGTGGCGTGTCGACTTTCAGACCACGGTCGACATACAGTTTGACCAGGTCGAGGTTGCCCTTGATCAGGGCGTGATGGAAACCATTCATGCCTTCGTTGTCAGACTCGAACAGGTCGGCGCCCTTGTCCGCCAGCATGCTGACCAGTTCGGTCTGTCCCGCCTGCGCCGCCAGCAACAAGGCGGTGACATTGAATTCGTCCTTGATGTTCACGTCGATGCCATGCTCGATTAACCATTTGGCCGTGTCGTACTGTTTGCCGTTGATTGCGATAATCAACGCAGACGAACCGTCATCGTCCGTTGCGTTGATGTTGGCGCCTCGCTTGACCAACAGCTCCAGTACCGGAATCTCGCCGCGAAATGCCGCCCATAACAAGGCGGTTGCGCCACGCTTGTCTTCAGACTCGATACGCGCGCCCTTGTCCAGCAGGTAGTCGACTATCGCCTTGTGTCCAAACTTGGCGGCGACAATCAGCGCGTTGTCGCCATCATCATCTTTCAGGTTGATGCTTGCGCCCTTGTCTATCAACAGTTTGACCGTATCAAGATGGCCTTCTGAAGCCGCCCATAACAAGGCGGTTGCGCCCTTGGGGTCACGCCAGTCAACATTGGTACCTTCTTCCAGCATGCCCTTGATGACTTCATTGTTACCATTGCGCGCCGCCTGGATAAACATTTGTTCCTGCGCAGTCTGGCCGGCTATGGCTGACTGCTGGGGAATGGTCGGTATATCGTCTTCAGCAAACGCATGCATCGACACCGTAAACAACAGTGATGCGCCGGCAACGACTGCGCTGTAATGAACAAGTTTATTTAAACGATGACTCATAACCCTACCTACCTTTTATTGATGATTGAAAAAACGAGCATATCTTCTCATTGCTGTTTGACATACGCTCATTGTTTGATAATGCTGCATGCGTACCAGTCCATTTCAGGATGACGGGCCTTTACTTCAGGCCTGAACATTACCTGTGTTTGCAGTTTGAAATACCCCGGCCAGGGCACGCCGCGTGACTGTCTGATAATTTCGATAAATTTCTGTGTCTCATCGTGCGGCGCATCGCCTGCTTGACTGACATATTTCACTTCACCAAAGCAGGCAAGCTTGTTCCAGTCTGTTTTGGGCTGGATGCGCACCATCAAATCAATGCGACATTTTTCCGTATCATCAAGCTGATGCATAAATGTATTGCAGGCAAGCTTGCGCAGGCGGGCGGTAACGTGTTCGCCTGACCATGCCGGTGAGGCCAGTGAAAAGAGTACGATTGTAATTATCATTCGCATGATACGAGCCTTCCTGTTTTCAGTTTGTGTGACATCCACAGGTAATACAGCGCGGGAATCAGCACCATCGAAACCAGTGGCGCCGTCAGCATACCACCCAGCATGGGCGCTGCTATTCGCGCCATGACTTCCGAACCAGCGCCGCCGCCGAGCATGATGGGCAACAAGCCCGAGATTATTACGGCCACGGTCATTACCTTGGGCCGCACACGCGACAAGGCGCCCTCGATGACCGCTTCACGCAATTCTGTGAGGTTTGCAGGCTTGCGCGTTTTGACGGACTGTTCCAGATAAACCAGCATCACCACGCCGAACTCGGCCGCCACTCCGGCGAGCGCTATAAAACCAACCGCCACCGCGACCGACAGGTTATAGTCCAGCAAATACAGCAACCAGAATCCGCCGACCAGCGCCAGCGGCAAGGAACTGATAACCATCATCGCCGATGTCATGTTGTTGAAGTTCAGATATAAAAGCACCACGATCAGTATCAGTGTCACCGGGACAATGTATGCGAGCCGCTGCTTGGCGCGCTGCATGTATTGATACTGACCCGCCCAGCTGATGGTATAGCCTGAGGGCAATTTCAGTTTTTCCGCCAGCAGGGCGCGCGCATCTTCCACGTAGGATCCGATATCGCGTCCACGTATATCGAGGTAGACCCAGCCGTTAAGCCGGGCGTTTTCGGTTTTGATAACCGCCGGGCCGTCCTTGATGGTGATGGTGGCGATCTCTTCCAGCCTCAGGGTTTCCCTGCCGGGCGCAAAAATCGGCAGGCGTTTTAACTGTTCCGGCGAATCACGATAACTCAGTGGAAAACGCATATTGATGGGGTAGCGCTCGCGGCCTTCCACGGTATAGGCGATGTTGGTGCCGCCCACGGCCATGCTGATATAGTCCTGGATTTCGCGTACGCTCAAATCGTATCGCGCAGCAAGGTCGCGGTCGACGGTGAAGTCAACATAGTGCGCGCCGCCCACGCGTTCGGAATACACACTGTGCGTTCCCGGCAGGGTTTTCAGCAAACGCTCAATGTCCTGGCCAATGGATTCTATGACCTGTAAATCCGGCCCGGCTATTTTCACACCCACTGGAGTTTTGATGCCGGTGGCCAGCATGTCGATGCGCGCGGAAATCGGCATCAACCAGGCATTGGTGACGCCGGGAACCTGTACGATTCTGTCCAGCTCTTCAATCAAACCCTGGATATCCAGTCCTTCGCGCCACTGATCCTCCGGTTTCAGCTGAATTGTGGTTTCCATCATGGTGAGCGGCGCGGGGTCGGTGGCTGTTTCCGCGCGCCCGGCCTTGCCGAATACGCGCACCACTTCGGGCACGGTTTTGATTAGCCGGTCGGTTTGCTGCAACAGTTCACGTGCCTTGCCGATGGAAAGCCCCGGCAGGGTGCTTGGCATGTACAACAAATCGCCCTCGTTCAACTGCGGCATGAACTCGGCGCCCATTTTGACATACGGCCACAGGGTTGAAGCGACCAGCAAGACAGCAAGCAGAACAACCTGCCACGGTTTGCGCAACGCCCAATCAACCAGCGGGCGATAGCTTCGCAGCATCAACCGATTAACAGGATTATTGCCTTCCGCCATGATGCGCCCGCGAATCAGATAAACCAGCAGCGCAGGCACAAGCGTGATGGACAATATGGCGGCTGCGGCCATTGCATAGGTCTTGGTGTACGCCAGTGGTGAAAACAATCGTCCTTCCTGCGCCTGCAGTGTAAACACCGGCAAAAAGCTGATGGTGATAATCACCAGCGAGAAAAACAGCGGCGCGCCGACTTCATTCAATGCGCTCCTGATTGCTTCGATGCGATTACCGTTCGACAGGTTTTCTTCCATGTGTTTGTGCACGTTTTCAATCATCACGATAGCCGCATCCACCATCGCGCCGATAGCAATCGCGATGCCGCCCAGCGACATGATGTTGGCGTTGATGCCCTGCAACCGCATAATGATAAAGGCGCACAGTATGCCAATCGGCAGGGTGATCAGAATCACCAGCGCCGAGCGCAGATGCACCAGGAACAGGGCGCAGACAATCACCACCAGCAGAAACTCTTCCAGCAAACGGCTTTGCAGCGTGCTGACTGCGCGTTCAATCAGCGACGCCCGGTTGTAGGTTTCGACGATCTCCACTCCATCGGGCAAACCCTGTTGCAGCTCGGCCAGCTTTTGTTTGACCCGTTCGATGGTGGTTCTGGCGTTTTCGCCCCAGCGCATCACCACGATGCCGCCAACCACTTCGCCCTCACCATCGAGGTCCGCAATGCCGCGTCGCAGTTGCGGCCCGGTGCGGATGTCTGCGATGTCAGACAGCACCAGTGAATTGCCGGACAGTCTTTTTCTCACATAGGGCACGTTTTCAAGATCCCGGATATCCGAGATATAGCCTCGCCCACGCAACATGTATTCAGTTTCGCCAAATTCGATAACCGAACCGCTGACTTCGTTGTTGGCGTCAAGTATCGCCTTGCGAATGCCTTGCAGAGTCAGATTGCTGACCTGCATCTGCCCTGGGTCAATCACCACCTGATACTGCTTGACCATGCCACCGAGCGTGGCCACTTCCGCCACGCCGGGAAGGGTTTGCAGTTCGTATTTCAAAAACCAGTCCTGCAAACTGCGCAGTTCCGCCAGATCATGCTGGTGATTTCTGTCCACCAGGGCATACTGGTATACCCAGCCGACGCCGCTGGCGTCCGGGCCAAGCGTGGGCTGCACGCCCTCCGGCAACTGGCCAGTCACCTGGTTAAGGTATTCCAGCACGCGGGTGCGCGCCCAGTAGGGATCAGTGTCATCATCGAAGATGACATAGACATAGGAGTCGCCAAAAAAGGAATAGCCGCGCACGCTGGTGGCGCCCGGCACGGACAGCATGGCGCTGGTGAGCGGATAGGTCACCTGGTCCTCGACAATTTGCGGCGCCTGTCCGGGATAGGGCGTTTTGATAATCACCTGCACATCGGAAAGATCCGGTATCGCATCCAGCGGAATACTGCGCAACGCGAGGGCGCCGGACAGGCTTAACAACACCGCCAGCAATAACACCAGCGAGCGGTTGTTAATCGACCAGTTGATGATGCGGTTAATCATGCCTGCTGTGTCTGACCTGCATCATCATTCCGCCATTCTTCTGAAGCCGGCTCTCAGGTTGCTCTCTGAATCGAGCAGAAACTGGCCGGACACCACGACCTTGTCGCCTTCCTGCAAGCCTTCCAGCACTTGCACATAATCGCCGCTTTCAATTCCGGTCTTGATGGCCACCGGCTGAAAGCCGCCATCCTCCAGCATACGCACCACATGGGTTTCGTTTTCATAACGAATCAGCGCATCGCGCGGCACGCTCAGGATGTTGTCATGCCGGTCGCCCACCACGGTGGCTTTGACGTACATGGAGTTTTGCACCAGGAACTGCGGCACATTGAACGCGAAACGAACGCCTATGGTGCGCGCGCTCGATGTCATGCGTGAGGCTTTCTGACTGACAATGCCCGGCCAGGTTTTAGACGGCGCATGCGGGATGGTCAGCTCGGCGGGGTAGCCGTTTTCGATCCAGGCGATGTCGCGCTGCACCGCATCGGCCACTACGGTGATTCTGGCGTATGCCTGCTCCGCATACAGCTCCTGCCCGGCGTCAACCACCATGCCCGCCTCAACCTTGCCCAGGGGTATCAATGTGCCGGTATCCGGCGCCAGCAAATCGAATTCGGTGAGTATGCTGCCGCTTTGTTCCAGCTCGCGTATCTGCGCATTGCTCAGTCCAATCTGCCTCAAGCGCTGACGACTGTTCTCCAGCAACGACTGCGAATCATCCGGCGGTGACTCTGTCTGGTCGTCCGACTGGAGGCTGGTTGCCGCTTCTGTTTCGCTCGTGGCTTCGTCGTCTATTTGCGCGGCGCCTTGCTTCTGTGCGTTATATAACGCAAGGTGTTCCGCCTGTGCATCTTCCGCCAGTTGCGACACCATGGTGAGCAGCTTGTCGCCCTGTTTGACGAGTTGTTTGTCGGCAATATAAACCCGCTGCACCTTGCCGGTGACGGGCGCTCTCAATTTGTAGCGTTTGCCGGACTTGATTGAGCGCACAAAGCCTGGCGCGGTGACCTTGCGGAACAAAGTGCGTTTTTCCACGGTGTCCAGCTTGATGCCAAAGTTATGCCGCACATCAGGTGAAATTCTGACAACCGGAAAATCACTGTCATCCGTTGCGGAATCCGGCTGTATTGCTTTTTCGACCAGCTTCATGCCGCATATTGGGCAGCTTCCCGGCTGGTCGGATATTATCTGTGAATGCATCGGGCAGACATAACCCGGTTCGAGGTGTCTGGCTGCATGCTCCATAGCGGTTTCGGTTGGTTTGGGCGGGTTGAGCACATAACGCTCAAGCGCCACGCCGCCTGCCAGCGCCGAGGCAAGCACGATTATTCCAACAACTAATCTAGATACATTCATGGTCACTCATTCCGGGGCTAATTGTCTGGCCTCGCTTGGCTTTATCTTTAGCATTACATTTATTTCCTGACAGGTGACGTTATCAGCTTGCAGTAAACCAGTCATTCATATCAGTTCCAAATTACAAACCCGGAAGGGAAAAAGACCCGGCCAGGCCGGGTCTGAAAAAATAATCCATCACCCGGGCTATTCCCGGGTGATGGAGAATAACACACCGTTACCGTTTGGTTACAAAGGTCATGGCGTGCGGGGTGGCGTTACCTGCACCAGCGGCGCGTGCGCCAGCAGCAGGCCACGATTTGCCACTGTCACCGAAGTCCGGATCAATACAACCCTGAGGTGAAGTATTGTCGCCAGCATTGAATGAGGTATCCAATGTCAGCGATCCGGTCCAGCGGTTCAGCTTCATCATGCAGATGGTGTCGTCACCCACGGAGCCGGTGCCCGGCAGCACGTTGGTTTGACCCAGCAAGCCGCCCAGACCACCTGGCGCCGGCGTGCCGTTGCCACCGGTTGTGCCTGCGGCGGTGAAGCCTGTTCCCGGTACATAGGCGTCCAGCAGTCCAAGCG
Source organism: Gammaproteobacteria bacterium (assembly GCA_026995045.1). Classification (GTDB taxonomy): domain Bacteria; phylum Pseudomonadota; class Gammaproteobacteria; order SZUA-229; family SZUA-229; genus S139-92. The sequence goes on from JALWPK010000137.1 coordinate 52,457, forward strand.
CTGCTTTCAGAGTGCCGGTGTCAGCAATCGCATACTCACGCAGATCCACGAAGTAGTTGCTGGTGGCGACATAGCGCTCCAGTTCATCGTGAACCACAAAGTGAGGTCCGCCACGGGTGGTTTCCGCATCCGGATGATCGTCCGCCGTGCCAGGAATGCCGTCAGCGCCGTTACCATCGTAGTAAACCACTGAAGCGATGGTCGGGCAGTCTGGTGAACCGTTGTTTGGCCAGTATCCGGTTGCGCTGTACGCAGCCGCCATCGGGCCGGAAGTATGCTCCGGATGACCCAGAACACCTGACGGTCCCAGTGTCAGCGGCTCACCCAACGGGGTCAACGTACCCGGATCTTCAGACCACTTGCTCACGGCTGCAGGTGTCACACCGTCCATTTCATAGCTTGAATCATTACAGGTGTGGGCTGTGCCAGCGGCCAGCAGGTTTTTGATATCCAGCGCAACAACACGCATGGAGTGTTCGCCTGCATAATCGCGGTCATGCACCGGGTCGCCGCCAGCAGCAGCCGGAGGAGACACATCAGTCTGAATACCGGACAGCGGCACGATCAGGTAGCGGTCGTTGCGTGTCACGGTAAATACTGATGCCCCGGTACAGGCGCCGAAGTCATAAACATTGCGGAACTCCGGAACCTGAACGGTTACGTCTGGTGAATAGAAGATGGAGCCACCACACATGGAAGCAACGAACGCGCCCTTGTGTGCGCGGCGGTTGGTCATGGCCATCGCCATCAAACCTTCGTTTTCCTCGTGGATCTGGTTATCTTCATGACGCGGGCCGTCCGGCATTTCCACAACCGCATACGGACCAGCGGCCATGTTGTCCATGTCCCACAAACGAATTGTGGTGCCCAGGTTCTGTGCTGAAGTCTGCGGACCTTCACCGGAGCCTGTCAGCGCCAGTGATACCGGGTCGGCATAGTCAGACGCCATGATGATGCCCTGACCACCCATCGGGTTGGGCAGATCCGGGCGTATGCCCACACCATGTGGATGCGCCAGCAGGCCGGTATCCGGGCCTTCGTTGATGCCGTTAGGCAGATCAACCGCGCCGGTATCCGGGCCAAGACCTACACCGGCGCCAGCCAACGGACCCGGAACCGGGTTGCCGTTTCCGTCAACACTGCCCAGCACAATCTGGGTGCGCGGCGCATAGCGTTTCGGCCCAAGCATGGGTGAACCGTCAGCAAATGTACCAGCGTTCGGCAGCGGCGCTGACGGGATGGCGGTGTACTCCGCAACCACCGTATTGGTGGCGGTATCGATTTCAACCAGGCCACCCGGCGTCGTCAATGTCGGCGGCAGGGTGATGGAGCCCGGCACGAATGTGCCCTTGGCGCCCATGTAGGTGGCAATTAGATGACCTCCACCCATTGGCAGCAGGTCGTCCGTACCGGAGTAGTTCACCACATCCTTGCCACTGATGCTGAGACCGCAGAAGTTATTGGTGCGACCCAGCAGGTCTGTAGTGGTACCGGCTGAAGGCTTGATGTTCAGCGGGTCGGTGATATCACAACCGAAGATATTGGCGCTGATCAAGCCGGCAGGGTAGATGTTGCGTGAACCATCGGCGCCTATCACATGCTGCACATTCATATGATGGGATTCATTCAGGATGGAAGACGGCGCCAGAATGCCATTGACTTCACCCAGAATATCACCGAATTTTGCGGTGTAGTCTCCTGCACCCGGAATCGTACCGCCACCGGTACCAGAGCCATCGCCACCAGCGACAATATCCAGCGCATTGTCAACAAAGTTCTCGGTTTCAGACAACAGGTGCTGATCCAGCACAATAGGCATTTCTGCTGTGTTGACAATCTGACCGTAGGTCGGCGAGCTCGGCTCGGCGTCAATCACGGCGAGGAAGTCAGCGTCCGGCATCGCGCCAGGCAGAGCGGAGACGCCACCGAGGTTGTTCAAATCAGCAGGGCCATCTACCACGCCATCCGGCGGGTTGCCGTCGGTGCCATCAGGAAACACGATGGCGTCCAGCGGGCTGACATTGACGCCATCGAGCATCTGGTCGCCCATCCAGACCACCAGGTATTTGTGAGCGGTGTTAAAGCCGGGGAAAAACCCAAGGGCATTCGCCTGCTGTGACACACCCAGCGTACCTGCCGATAACGCGGCGGCTACGCCCATCGCCGTAGCAGTACGTTTAAATAGTGAACATTTCATAATTTACTCCAGTAACTATCTTGTAGAAAACGCGCTCAGGCTGTTTTCTTTTTACGGTTGAACAGTCCGAGGCCAAACAGGCCTGACAGGAAAAGCGGCAAGGCTGCCGGCACGGGCACAACCGATGTTTGCGCCATGCCAATAACGTCTGTGCCGTTGCCATAGTTCACCGTTACACTGAGCATGACTGAGGAACCGGACAGCACCAGGCTGCCAAACGATACGTCCAGCGTGCCGAACATTGTGCCGCCGCTGAAAGTCACGCTGCCATCGCCGGGCATGCCGGTAACGTCATCCCAGGCCGCCATGCTCCAGCCGTTAAACGGGGAGCTGCCTACATTATTGATAGTCAGGTTGAGGTCGAACGACCCACCCATGCCATCCGTTTCGAATGTACTTAAAATCGGATCCACACCATTGACGGTAGATGAATCTATAGTGCCGCTTACCGTTGATCCATCGATCACGGTATACACGGCTGCCTGACTGCCGCCGATGCCTGCCGCGCTGTCCTGATAAGCATCGATGATCGCGGACTGCGCCGTCCCGGTCATCGCCATCAGGGCAGCCGAGGCGATCAGCCCAGGCCGTAATGTTGTTTTTATCATTTCACCCCTCCAGGTAGAATTTGAACATTTGTACTCATTACAGGTTTCTGGCACGTTTACACCAACCCAAGTCCGACTGACATAATGTCAGCCTTATCAATGACCCGTGTCATATCGCCGTGACAGTCACCACACGACGTTAAAGAGCAACAACCATGCCAACAAATAAAAAATACTATTCAATTAATAAGTTATGATGTTTGTAGCGAATTACCCCTGCGCCAGCAAGGCTTTTATTAAGGCACGTTTAATGTTCACACAGCGTCGTCTAATACTGTCAACAACACCGACACTTTTCGCCTTGCGCCATACAAAGGGAGTATCAGTTAATATAATAAAAACAAGTAGTTAGAATATTACTTGAGGGAATCAAAAAAGCTTGCCACCAGGCTGGCAAGCGAGCCACGGCTTTCAGACATATTGTCATATAATGGTAAAATCATGTATGTAATCTATTGATAAAACTGGGTTTAATTTTTCACATTGCATTTATACCGAAATTAAATAAACCGACACGTATATAAGCGATGCATAATACGCCGATATACTGCTGAAATTTTGTCATGAACGGTATTTAAGTTGATAAAACATGCAAGGTAATATCTAATATAATCAATATAGTAGTATACTAATTTTTTAATTATACAGGTATTATCAATATTCTTTGATAAATACCGATATATATATAAACTTAAACCTGCTTCGCCTTACTATTATCGCCATGATAAATTTCTGACATATTGTCGCACACCGTGCGTTTTCTCATCTCACCAGCATCAATCGTGACAATATGTCATGTTGCCGCCTGCAGAAAACTGCCTGACTGGCTTCCACGCTTCGCTATTTTCTATAAGCTATGTATGCCGGTTTCCAGAAACACGCTCTTTGGCGCTGTAAGGCATTTCCATGAACAAACCACACGCCATCACAAGGTTGAGCCTGCCGCCCCTGTTACAGGACGCGCTGGCTTTATTGCTCGGCTGCCTCATGCCACTTGGTTTCGCGCCCTGGTCATGGCATCTGCTGGTGGTTATCGCCCCTGCTTTGCTGATTTTGCTGGGCGACCACGCAACTGCGCGCCGCGCTGCCTGGCGGGGGCTGCTGTTCGGATTCGGCATGTTCGCCGGTGGGGTTTACTGGGTCTATATCAGCTTTCATGATTTCGGCCACCTGCACGCCGGCGCCGCGCTGACGCTGACGCTTTTGTTCATCCTGTTACTGGCCGCTTTTCCCGCTTTGCTGATGTTGATTGTCCATCCCTTGCGCCAGAATCACAGCCGGTTGCCGCTGGCGCTGGGTTATGCTTCTGGCTGGGCGCTGCTGGACTGGGTTCGCAGTTGGCTGTTTACCGGCTTTCCCTGGCTGGCGCTGGGTTATGCGCAAACCGATTCCCCTCTGGCCGGTTATGCTTCGGTGGTTGGCGTTTTCGGCGTCAGTTTTGTTACCGTTTTGCTGGCTGCGCTGCTGGCCAATCTTTTCGCCACCTGTTTCCGTTCAGGCTGGAAAATAATTGCCGTGATGGCGCTTGTTGTGGTGACCGGCAGCATCTTGTTCCGCATGGAATGGACCGAGCCGAGCGGTGACACGCTGACTGTTGCGCTGGCACAGGGCAATATTGATCAGGAAAAGAAATGGCGGTCGTCCAGTCTGCTCGATACGCTGGATCTGTACATGGAGCTGGTGGAGTCGTCGCTTGATGCAGACGTGGTTGTGCTGCCCGAAACCGCTATCCCGGAAAACCTGTCGCGCGTGCCGGACTTTATCGAAGCCATCGATGTGTTCGCCAAGCAACAGCAGGCTACGGTTCTGGTGGGCATTCCCATCGACCGCAACGGCAAGTTTTATAATGGCGTCATGGCCTATGGGCAATCTCAGGGTGAATACCGCAAGCGACACCTTGTGCCGTTTGGAGAGTACATGCCCTGGCGGCAACAGATTCCTGCGCTGAAAAACATTCTTGATGCGCCCATGTCCAATTTCAGCCCAGGCGATGACCAGCAAGCTGTGATGAATCTGGGCGGACATCCCGTCGGCCTGTCTATCTGCTATGAGGATGTGTTTGCCAGCACCATGTTTTCGACTCTGCCGGAAGCGGAGTGGTTAATCAACATCAGCAATGATGGCTGGTTTGGCGACAGCGCTGCGCCTCACCAGCACCTGCAAATCACCCGCATGCGCGCCATCGAATCCGGTCGCTATATCGCGCGCGCCACCAACACGGGTATATCCGCGATTATCGATCATCATGGCGAGGTGCTGGCCAGCACGCCGCAATTCACACGGACAGTGCTGAAGGGGAAGGTGGCGCTGCGGAAGGGCGCGACACCTTATATAAGGGCAGGCGATACACCAGTAATCATCGCGCTTGCGCTGTTGTTTTTTGGCAGTTACCTGTCAGTCGCCCGCCGGTCTTCCAGCCGCTGATTCAGCGATTCGCCTGTCCGGTTTTTTAAGATGCACCATCAGCAATGAAATCGCCGCCGGGGTGACCCCGGGGATGCGTGACGCCTGACCGATGGTTTCAGGTTTGTGCTGATTGAGTTTCTGGCGCACTTCGGCGGACAGGCCGCGCACCTGCTGGTAGTCGCTGATATTGCTGATGCGGGTGTTTTCGTGCCGCCGGGCTTTTTCGATTTCGCTTTGCTGACGCTCCAGATAGCCTTCGTAGCGCGCCTGGATTTCCACCTGCTCCGCCACCGCTTCGTCGCCGACGCCGCCGATGATGTTACGCAGACTGGCGTAATCCATTTCAGGGCGGCGCAGAACCTCGCTGGCGCGGTACTCGCGTGACAGCGGTTTTTCCAGCATCAACGACACGGCGCGACCGGCGTCGCTGTCAGGCCGAATCACCATGTCGTTGAGGCGCTGCTGCTCGCGCTCGATGGCTTCGCGTTTTTCGCTAAATGCGCGCCACTGCGCATCATCCACCAGCCCCAGCTTGCGCGCCTGCTCGGTGAGGCGCAGGTCGGCGTTGTCCTCGCGTAATATCAGGCGATATTCGGCGCGTGAGGTGAACATGCGGTAGGGCTCCTGCGTGCCCAGCGTCACCAGGTCGTCGACCAGCACGCCGAGGTAGGCCTGATCGCGGCCCGGCGTCCACGGCGATTCATCCCGGACGTGTCGCACCGCGTTGATGGCGGCCAGCAGCCCCTGTGCGGCGGCTTCTTCGTAGCCGGTGGTGCCGTTGATCTGGCCGGCGAAGAACAGGCCATCGATAAATTTGGTTTCCAGTGTGGCCTTGAGGTCGCGCGGGTCAAAAAAGTCGTATTCAATCGCGTAGCCTGGGCGAGTGATATGCGCGTTTTCAAAGCCTTTCATGCTGCGAACAAATTCGAACTGCACATCGAACGGCAGACTGGTGGAGATGCCGTTGGGGTAGACCTCGTTGCTGCTCAGGCCTTCCGGCTCGATGAATATCTGGTGCGAGCTTTTGTCGGCGAAGCGTACAATCTTGTCTTCAATTGACGGGCAATAGCGCGGCCCCACACCCTCAATCACGCCGCTGTACATCGGCGAGCGGCCCAGCCCCTCGCGGATGATATCGTGGGTGGCTTCATTGGTGTGGGTGATGTGGCAGGGAATCTGCTCCGGGTGTTGCTCGCGCGAGCCGGTAAAGGAAAACACCGGCGTCGGCGTATCGCCGGGCTGCACCTGCAAATCGCTGTAATCGATGCTGCGCCGGTCAATGCGCGGCGGGGTGCCGGTTTTGAGACGACCAACGCGGAACGGCAGCTCGCGCAACCGCTTTGCCAACGCAATCGAAGGCGGGTCGCCGGCGCGGCCGCCTGCATAATGACTCTCGCCGATGTGAATCTTGCCGCCGAGGAAGGTGCCGACGGTGAGCACCACCGCCCGCGCGGAAAACCGCAGCCCCATCTGCGTGACCACGCCGCTGACGCGCTCGCCCTGGCCGCTGCTTTCCACGATCAGGTCATCCGCCGCCTGCTGGAAAATAAACAGATTCGGCTGGTTTTCCAGCGCTTCACGAATCGCGGCGCGGTACAGCACGCGGTCGGCCTGGGCGCGAGTGGCGCGCACCGCCGGGCCCTTGCGGCGGTTGAGAATGCGAAACTGGATGCCGGCGCGGTCGGCGGCTTTGGCCATCACCCCGCCCATGGCGTCGATTTCTTTCACCAGATGGCCCTTGCCGATGCCGCCGATGGCCGGGTTGCAGCTCATCTGCCCCAGCGTGTCGATGTTGTGCGTCAATAGCAGGGTTTTTGCGCCCATGCGCGCGCTGGCGAGCGCCGCCTCGGCGCCGGCGTGGCCGCCGCCGATAATGATGACATCGAAGGTTTCGCTGTAACGCATGGATTTGTTTGTCAGCCTGGTTTCCGGAACCGGGTATTATAAACTGAATCAATAGCCTGGTAACCCGCCTGTGGCTTAACGGCGCCTGGCCATGGACTTGTTGCTGTATATGACTATAATATACACAGGATGATTGATTTTGCGCTGATCACGGGTTTTGAATGGGATGCCGGCAATGCCCGCAAGAACGAAAAACACGGTGTCAGCATGGCCGAGGCGGAGCAGGTGTTTTTTAACCAGCCCTTGCTCGTTCTGCAGGATGCCCGCCACAGCCTGACCGAGCTGCGGTTTCATGCGCTGGGTAAAACAGACGCCCGCCGTCTGCTGCATATCACGTTCGCCCTGCGACAACAAAACAGCAAAATCCGTGTCATATCAGCCAGACCCATGCACAAGAAAGAGCGGAATATTTATGAAAAAGCCACCCGAAAAAATCCCCGAATTCCGCACTGAAGCCGACGAAAGACGGTTCTGGGAAGAACATGATTCCTCAGACTACCTCGACTGGAATCAGGCGGAGCAGGTAGTGCTGCCGAATCTGAAACCGACCACCAAAACCATTTCACTGCGTCTGCCGCAGCATCTGCTCGACGCCATCAAGTCCGCCGCGCACGCGCGGGACGTGCCTTATCAGTCGCTTATCAAGGTATGGCTACAGGAAAAGCTGCATGAGCGCTAGCAAGGTTTTTGCGTGAGGCCGCTGAAAACTATAAAGAAGATGGCTTACATTAAGGAATATATCTATGCCGAATTATTTAAAAAAGTGGATGTATTTTTTATGTTACGCAACTATGTTCGCAGGTGCGTATATTCTGTTGTTCAGAGATTATATTCGTGTGTATAAATACCGTAACTATGTTGATTTTGGTGAATATCACCAAATAATAGGTTTAACACTTATTGTTTTTGGCTATGTATTTTTACGTTTCGCAAAGAAAAAACTTAACTAAGGCACTCGAAACATTATGCCATTACTAAACAATGTACCAAGCACTCTGTTCACGAAGAGTTTTTCGTAAAGTAGTAGGCGTGTAACAACAAACCCCACCTGTCAGCACAAGCATAGTGACGTTAGGTGCGGTGCTTTTTATGGTCAGGCGTAGTGCATTATTAGAACTCATTACTTTTGCTCCACTTCGATACCCTTTATGGCTTTCACCTGAGCATCTTCTTCTAACAATTTCACTTTTACTTTTTTTCCAGTATTAGTGCCAATGTAATTCTTTGATGCGGCAACAAGTATAGGAAAGACCCTTCGCAGGTCACCGCTTGTTCCTGTGCTTGTCACGATAGTTTTCCATAGTTGCACTTCCTTTTGTGACTTTCTGTATTCATCTAAATCGACGGCATCCAGCAGCATGAACCTGAAATAAGTTACATAAGAGCCTGAATGAGTTGTTGAGCCCGTAACACCGTATGTTGGCGTATATGTTGTTGTGCCAGAATACATACCATAACCACCATACGAGCTAACCGTACCAGTTGTATAAGAAGATAACACTCCAGTTTGCCCCCATGTAGGCAATGAATATGTGTACTGGTGCTCTTGAGGATCGCCAATGCCGTAGCCTAGAAATATCGCGACATTTGCTTCTTGTAATGTTTCAGCTTGGATAAAACCCTTCTCTTGCAGCGCCCGATTTACATATCTTGCATATTCCTGGAACTGGAGACTGCTTGGTTTTGTATCTTTGTTCCCAGGCAATAGGATATATGTTTTGTTGGATCCAGCATCTCCAATTGAATCAACGTTGACATAAAATGTTGGAGGCCGCATGTTGGCACAACCAGACAAAAGCAGCACACTAAACCATAGAGATATTATTACAATCTTTAATTTCATACCGTTCTCCCTTACGAGTTCTAACTATTTGTTATAAGCTATAGACATGAAAATCATATATGCCAACATTGTATTTTTTCTGTTTGTGTTATATGGCTTGATTGGTACCACGCAAATCAGGCTCACTTCAAAGTTTTGGCAGAGTATGGATAGCCTTACAACCGAATATGATCTTGTTTCAGTCATTTTCGTTGTCTGGTTAATTTTCACAATAATAGGCTTGGTCATGAAAAAACCATGGGCTTATGCTCATGCATTATCTGCTAATGCTGTTATAGCGGTAGTGCCTATGTTGTTGTACATTGTTGCAACCATTATGCTTTGGGGTGAAATTGATCATATTGAATCAGCAAAACGATCAGCAAATGATTTTATTGTTTCTATTACCAGCTTTGTGTTTTGGTTAATACTGTATAAATCCAGCAAAGTTAAAAACGCATATAACAAATCGCCAAACCAAGCCAGCGCAAACAACGCGCCTCATGGTTAGCTCAGCCGTTATCGGGCCGCTCTACCCGCACCTACGCACAGCAGGCCCGCATGCCAGTCAACACATGGCTGATGTCCTTGCCTAGATGCGGATGGTGTTGCAGCTGTTGAAAACAGACATCGAAGCGCTGAATGTACTGCCGCGCCTTGTGGCGTCCGAAATTTTCCAGGCTGTAGCGATAAATTGCTTCCAGGTCAGCCTCGGCCGCCGGTTTTAGCTTCAGATGATGGACGGATTCAGAATTGGTTTTCTTCATCACGCATCGAATCCATTCGAGTCAGAAACTGCTCCATATCCCAGTCAGACGCCTCACCGCTGGCTTCGCCCTGCGCCAGCAGTTTTTGCAGCAAAGCCAGTCGTGATGCCGCCTTTTGCTCCTGTAGCAGCCGTAGCCCGTCCCGAACCACCTCGCTGCTTGTTTTGTAACTGCCTGATTTTACTTGTTGATCAATAAACTTCCGGAGTTCTTCGCCGGTATCAACGGTTATTGTGCGCGCCATGAGACCACCGCTTTGTAAGAAATATGCTTACATCGGAGTATAGGGCAATACTCCATGCGCGAGCAAGCAAGCCGGCCGTCGTGACGACTATCCCAAAAGCATATTAGTAAACAATAATTTATTTATATAAGCTACAGCTTTTCTAATTGGCGGGCATGCGCCCGCTTCGGCTATAGTGCCGCATCCAGAATTGAACGGAACAGCTTATGTCCAGGCCCTTGCACAATCCGACTGCGAAACCGGTTGACGACAACTGCCGCGTCGAAACCAAAAACACCACCTGTTATATGTGCGCCTGCCGCTGCGGCATCCGCGTCACGCTGCGCGATGGCGAGGTGCGCTACATCGAGGGTAATCCGGAGCATCCGCTGAACAAGGGCGTGATCTGCGCCAAGGGCGCCTCCGGCATCATGAAGCAGTATTCGCCGGCGCGCCTCACCAAGCCGCTGCTGCGCAAACCGGGAAGCGACCGCGGCGAGGGCAAGTTCGAGGTGATCAGCTGGGAAAAAGCCTTCGACATGCTGGAAGAACGTCTCGCCAATATCCGCCACACCGACCCGAAAAAATTCGCGCTGTTCACCGGCCGCGACCAGATGCAGGCGCTGACCGGGCTGTTCGCCAAACAGTTCGGCACGCCCAACTATGCGGCGCACGGCGGTTTTTGCTCAGTGAACATGGCCGCGGGCATGATTTACACCATCGGCGGCTCGTTCTGGGAGTTTGGCGGGCCGGATCTGGATCGCTCCAAGCTGTTCGTGATGATCGGCACCGCCGAGGATCATCACTCCAACCCGATGAAAGTGGCGCTGTCGAAATTCAAGCGCCAGGGCGGCAAGTTCATCGCCATCAACCCGGTGCGCAGCGGTTACGCCGCCATCGCCGATGAATGGATTCCCATCAAGCCGGGCACCGATGGCGCGCTGTTCCTCGCGCTGATTAACGAGATTATCAAACAGGGTTTGTACGACCGCGAGTTTCTGGTGCGCTACAGCAACGCCGCCGAGCTGGTCAACATGGATGAAAACTCCACCGAGCACGGCATGTTCGTGCGTTTTGAGGTGCCCAAGGAGGAGGGTTGTTTCGATGCGCAGAACAAACTGTGGTGGGATCGCCACCTCGACAAGCCGATTTCGATGCACACCGACGGCAGCGACCCGTACCTGCTGGGCGAGTTCAAGCTGGACGACGGCACCCCGGTGAAAACGGCGTTCCAGTTGCTGGTCGACCGGGTGAAGCAATACACACCGGAATGGGCCGCTGAAATCACCGGCATCCCGGCCGACACCATCACCCGCCTAGCCTATGAAATGGGCATCACCGCGCGCGATGAAAAAATCGAGCTGCCCATCGCCTGGACCGACGCCTGGGGCAACGAACACGACCGCATCAAGGGCAACCCGGTGTCATTCCACGCCATGCGCGGACTGGCGGCGCATTCCAATGGCTTCCAGACGATTCGCGCGCTCTCTATATTGATGAGTATTCTGGGCACCATCGACCGCCCCGGCGGCTTCCGCCACAAGGCGCCGTTCCCGCGGCCGATTCCACCCTGCGCCAAAACCCCGACCGGGCCGGAAGCGGTGCAACCTGACACCCCGCTCGACGGCATGCCGCTGGGCTGGCCGGCCGACCCGGATGATTTGTTTGTCGACGATGACGGCCAGCCTGTACGCATCGACAAGGCGTTTTCCTGGGAATACCCGCTGTCGGTGCACGGCCTGATGCACAATGTCATCACCA
>JALWPK010000138.1 GCA_026995045.1 Gammaproteobacteria bacterium
CATTAAATGCACAGGTTCAATAAACTGATGATCTCGCCCAAGAGCAATGGATTGAGCATCTTGTAGGGCGAGTTGGAATTTACTGGTTAATTTATCCATTCTCATATTCTTTTACCTTTGGTTTTTTCAAGTAGGAGGGCGTAATTAATTTAACAATTTGCTGGTCTATTTTCTGCTATTCAAGCCATTCTCTCAGTCGCGTAGCTCGGCTATGCTTCTTCGACAATAACTTGAATATCAAAAAATATCCTTCGCAAATTTTGTTAAATTAATTACCCCCTCCTACTTATATCCTTAAACTGTAGGTCTTGTTGTCTATTTCAAGAGCCTATTACTAACATTTGCAAGCAGTGTAAAAGAAAAGAGAGGAAAGGACTGTCATCTAGCTGACAGAATAGGGGAAATAATTGTAGATTTAGCCAGTTAAAATATAACAATAAATACCAATAAAATGCAGGGGCAATCCCTTGTGGTTGCCCGCAGGGGATTGAGTTTTGTGATTTATTGAAATTGCTCTCTTCTGAGCATGGTCTGAAACGGTGCCTTGGGCTTCGTTGTAACGCAAAACGGGTTGTCGCAGTTGCTCTCTTCTGAGCATGGTCTGAAACTCAACAATGGATGAATGATTTTAGAACGGCTTACGGTGTCGCAGTTGCTCTCTTCTGAGCATGGTCTGAAACTGCACCACAGCGACCAACTCCCAAACCAGATGAAAATGTCGCAGTTGCTCTCTTCTGAGCATGGTCTGAAACGCCGTGCAACGACTCTTGAAAATGATGTTGCTGATGTCGCAGTTGCTCTCTTCTGAGCATGGTCTGAAACTGGACACTTCGCAATCATAACACATTATGAAATGGTCGCAGTTGCTCTCTTCTGAGCATGGTCTGAAACGAATTTACTAACAAGAAGCATGGCTATGAGTTTGTTGTCGCAGTTGCTCTCTTCTGAGCATGGTCTGAAACACTTAGAACTTGATGTGCAAAAAATTAAATGCCAAAGTCGCAGTTGCTCTCTTCTGAGCATGGTCTGAAACAGACTCAGGCACCTGCTGATTTTGATAGGTTGGCGTCGCAGTTGCTCTCTTCTGAGCATGGTCTGAAACGGAATTACACAATCTACTGATTTAGATTCTTTTGTCGCAGTTGCTCTCTTCTGAGCATGGTCTGAAACAGCACCTCTTTTTGGTGCTTTATAATCAATAGTTTACAAGCTATATCGGCGGCAGTCATCTGCTTTGTGTTTTTTATTAGCCAATTTGTCTT
>JALWPK010000139.1 GCA_026995045.1 Gammaproteobacteria bacterium
GTTTCTGCTATCGCTGGTGGTATTGAAAGACGTGGTCATCGATCATGCCGAAATCTATAACCAGGCGGTGTATAGCTGGATGGTCAGCGATGGCATCCACTTTCAGGTCGGCTTTCTGATCGACAGCCTGACCGCGTTGATGATGACGGTGGTGACGGGCGTCTCCCTGATGGTGCATATCTATACCATCGGCTACATGCAGGATGATCCGGGCTATCAGCGTTTCTTCAGCTATATCTCGCTATTCACCTTTTCCATGCTGATGCTGGTCATGGCGAACAATTTCATGCAGTTATTCTTTGGCTGGGAAGCGGTCGGTCTGGTGTCTTATCTGCTGATCGGCTTCTGGTTCAAAAAAGAAACCGCAATCTACGCCAATATGAAGGCGTTTCTGGTCAACCGCGTGGGCGATTTTGGCTTCTTGCTCGGTATCGCGGTAATCGTCGGCTATACCGGATCGCTGGATTATTACGAAGTGTTTTCCGATGCCGGTTCGATGTCTTCCGCGACCATCGAGCTATTCCATGGCCATCCGTGGTCCGTGATCACGCTGGCCTGTATCCTGCTGTTTATCGGCGCGATGGGTAAGTCGGCGCAAGTGCCATTGCATGTCTGGTTGCCGGATTCGATGGAAGGCCCGACCCCGATCTCGGCGCTGATCCATGCCGCGACCATGGTCACTGCGGGTATCTTCATGGTATCGCGCATGTCGCCGCTGTTTGAACTGTCCGATGTCGCGCTGTCTTTCATCATGATCATCGGCGCTATTACCGCCTTCTTCATGGGCTTGATCGGCATCGTGCAAAACGATATCAAGCGCGTGATCGCCTATTCCACCCTGTCACAACTGGGTTATATGACGGTTGCGCTGGGTGCTTCGGCCTATTCGGTCGCGATCTTCCACCTGATGACGCATGCTTTCTTCAAGGCGCTGTTATTTCTCGCAGCGGGTTCAGTCATTATCGCGCTGCACCATGAACAGGATATGCGCAAAATGGGCGGTCTGAAAAAATATCTGCCGATCACTTACTGGGTTTCACTGGTCGGTTCACTGGCGTTGATCGGTTTCCCCGGCACTTCCGGATTCTTTTCCAAAGACGCCATCATCGAAGCGGTGCATGAATCACAATTGCCCGGCGCCGGTTTCGCCTACTGGATGGTTTTACTCGGTGTTTTCGTCACCGCCTTTTATACCTTCCGCCTGTTCTTTCTGGTGTTTCATGGCGAAGAGCGCATGGACAAGCATGCCAAAGC
>JALWPK010000140.1 GCA_026995045.1 Gammaproteobacteria bacterium
GAGCGGTTTGCCAGGGGTTGGCGGATCGCCGGGGTTTGGGAATTATTGAACATGCACTGTATAAGGCGCAGCAAGTTTTGCTTACGCAAGTGCAGGCAGTGTGTCTCAGGCCCCTTTGGAAACGACAGACAAGGGGCATCCTAGATGACTGACAAGATTGATTTGGAACGCCGGACATCGCGCTTTCGCCTTATCCTGGCAACCGGCGCTTCGGCTATAGCGCTGGGTTTTGGTGGTGCTGCCTATGCGCAAGCCTCAACGGCGGATCAGGCCGCGGATCAGGCCGTTGAAACGACAGACCAGGCCGCAGCCGACGATTCTAAAAACGAAAGCGAAGAGCTGATCACCGTGACCGGGTCGCGCATTAAGCGGGTCGGGGTTGATACGATTGCCCCTGCGATTGACGTCAGTTCTGATGATTTGGACAAGAACGCTTTCACCAATATTGCCGATGCGCTCAATGAGGTGCCTGCCTTTGGCAATGGCCTGACGCCGAATGGCAACCAGAACGCCTTTACTGTTGGGCAGAACTTTGTGGACTTGTTCGATCTGGGCACCCAGCGCACCTTGACTCTTGTGGATGGCCACCGGTTTGTGTCCTCCAATGTGCCAAGTTCATTTGGTTCTGCTGGCGGCCTGCAGGTTGACCTCAATTCCGTGCCGGTTGCCCTGGTCGACCACGTCGAGGTTGTCTTGCTGGCTGGTGCACCGATTTACGGCTCCGATGCCATCGCTGGCACGATCAACGTGATCTTGCGTGACGACTATGAGGGCGCTGAATTTGGCGGCCAGTATGGTGTCACAGAAAAGGGCGATTTTCAGACCTATCAGGGTCAGGCTGTTTTTGGTGCCAATACGGCTGACGGCCGTGGCAACGCCACCTTTTCCGTCGAATACAACACCCAGGAAGGCGGCCTGTTGACGCGGCGTCCCTTCTTTACGGAAAACGATCCCAATCTGGTCAATTTTGGCAATCTTGACCTGAATGGTGATGGTCAGCCTGATGATGTTGATGGAGATGGCGACCCGGATACGTTCCGCCGGGTGTTTTTTGATCAAAGGCTGGAAGCGCTCAGTGCTGGCGGCAGTGTATCGCCAATTTTTGGTGTGCCCCCAATTGACGGCCTTTTTATACCGGCTTTTGGCATTGGCGCGTTCCCGGATGGCAATTTCTACCGCTTTAATCCGGACGGCACCCTTGTGGCCTGTACGCCAGGCGATCATCCTGGCAGAGGCTCACCG
>JALWPK010000141.1 GCA_026995045.1 Gammaproteobacteria bacterium
TCCCGGCTCCTTCAACGGCAGTGCCTTGATCTTCACGAAAACGCTCGCTCAAAATCCGTGCCAATGGCTGGACATGATGGGCGGCTTGTTTTGAGCGGCTTGTTTTCCGTACCTCTGCGTTGCACGGCCTGCCTCATTCGGTCACGTACTTTGTGTACGCTCCCTCACGATTCAGCCCGTGCGCCTTGATCTACGAAAAACCGCTCGCTCAAAATTTGGGTGGCTTGTTTCGCGAATCTCTGCGTTGCAGTGGCCATCTTTCCCGGTCGCGTACTTGATGTACGCTTCCGAGGGTAGTCGGTCATATTGCGTGGATTTTATTCTCAGTTCATTTTCCATTCAGGGACATTTGCTTAGGATCCGGCCTGCAGATCAATAATGATCTATTCCTGTTATGAAGATGAATCAGGCACAGGTATTTCCTGTGTCAGGGGGGTTATTGTGCCGGGAAAAAATATGAAAAATGCAATCAGAAAGTTGGCCGGGAAGATCAAAAACCGGCTAGTGCGTTCAAGCTATATACTCCGGGTGCTCCATGAAATACGCTTTTACCAGGACTGCGAGCAGGTACACGACCTGCCGGATATTTTTCACTACTGGTCAAACCGCTACCTGTTGCCCGTGCAGCAACAGTTTGGTTTTTCCAGCCCGGATGACTTCTTTGTTCAATACGCCAGAAGGTGTTATCAGCAACAGCCTGGCAAGGCGCTGAATATCGTCAGTGTGGGTGCCGGTAATGGCGAGCTGGAGGTGCGGGTGGCGGAAGGGCTGAAAGCCGCGGGTGCCGAGTATTTTGTAATCGAATGTATCGATATCAACGCGCACATGCTGCAGCGCGCCCGGCAACTGGCGGCTGAAAAAGGCGTGGATGCCCATATTCGCGTCACCCGGGCGGATTTCAACCACTGGCAGCCGGAGCCGGAATGTTATGACATCGTCATGGCCAATCAAAGCCTGCATCATGTGCTCAATCTGGAAGGCTTGTTTGATGCCATCGAGCGGGGCATGAAGGCTGATGGCAGTTTTATCACTTCCGACATGATCGGGCGCAATGGTCACCAGCGTTGGCCGGAGGCACTGGAATTGTTGCAGCCTTTCTGGGAGGAGCTGCCCCGGGCATACCGCTACAACCGGTTGTTGCAGCGGGAAGAGCTGCAATACATCAATCACGACTGTTCCGACAGCGGCTTTGAGGGTATCCGCGCCCAGGATATTCTGCCGCTGCTGGTGGAGCGGTTTC
>JALWPK010000142.1 GCA_026995045.1 Gammaproteobacteria bacterium
CTATTCAGGCTGCTTACAATAGTGGTGGGTATACTTTGAAAGCGCTGGGAGAATACTTTGGGCTGCATTATTCTATGATAAGCCGGATTGTTAATCGTGCAAAATGAAAGACCTGACCCTAATTTCCTGTGACCCTAATTTCCGCTAATTTCCGTGGACCCTAATTTCCGTGTGACCCTAATTTCCCGCTGACCCCTATTTACTCTTGTGCGCCCTTGGCCATTGAGCGCGTTTCAGTAATCGCAGAATAAATAGCATTGGATATCTCTCGGTTGCAATTAAAAGTAATTACATTATAATTACTCGAATATGTATAAATTTATCGAGGTGGCGTTATGGCGCATCTAGTTAAAATCGGTAATTCTCAAGGTATAAGGATACCCAAGCCGCTGATAGAGCAAGCCCATCTTGAAGGGAAGGAGCTTGATCTCAAGCTTGTCAATAACGGCATTCTTGTTACCCCCAGCAAAAAGCCAAGAGACGGGTGGAAAAAAGCGATTGAAGAAATCCTTTCAAGCAAGGAAACGTTACAAACTGACAATGAGTGGCTAGACGCTACATTAACGTCTGATGATGACCTGGAGTGGTGATGGTAGCCGTTTCCCGCTTTCAGGTCTGGCTTGTTAGCTTAAACCCGGTTAAAGGCAGAGAAATAAGCAAAACACGACCTTGCGTTGTAATTTCACCAAATGAAATGGTGGCGTTATCAACCGTTCTTGTTGCACCCATGACCACTAAAGGTTTCGATTTTCCATGTCGAATCGCTTGCTGTTTTAAAGGCAAGAAAGGGTTAATACTGCTGGATCAAATCAGGGCGGTTGATAAAAGCAGATTGGTTAAAAAGCTGGGTTCGATTGATACAAATACGCAAATTGAACTGTGCAATATTTTGCAAGAATTGTTCGCATATTAAAACCGGGTTGACTCTGACCTTGATTGTGAAAAAGGCGAAGTCACCCATGACAATTTTTTATGGGGCCTTTTCGCGCTCTGATAATTCCATCCCTGGGTTGATGCGCGGCGCCTCCATGCACCGATACTCAGGAATGAATTAATCAGAGCTTCCCTGGTATCACCCGGCGCAGCAGGACAGTTGTTTGACGTCCTTGTTGAATGTTTGCGCGGTCAGTTTCAGTCCTTCCACCATGGTTAGATAGGGGAATAACTGGTCGGCCAGTTGTTCGACGGTCATCTGGTTGCGAATCGCCAGCGCGGCGCTCTGTATCAGTTCACCGGCCTGACTGGCGATTGCCTGACAACCGATGATGCGGCCGCTGTCTGCTTCCGCCACCAGTTTGATGAAGCCCTGTGTGTCCAGGTTGGCCAGTGCGCGCGGCACATTGTCCAGCGTCAGTTTGCGGCTGGTGGTTTTGATGCCGGCATCCTGCGCCTGTTGTTCACTCAAGCCAACGGTGGCGACCTGCGGGTCGGTGAATACCACAGCGGGCATGGCGGATAAATCCAGCGCCACGTCATCGCCGGTCATGTTGCGCGCGGCGCGGGTGCCAGCGGCGGCGGCGACATACACAAACTGCGGCTGGCTGGTGCAGTCACCGGCGGCGTAAATATGTTCGGCGCTGGTGCGCATGTGGTCGTCCACGATGATGTTGCCCGCGGCGGTGGCGTCAACGCCTGCGTTTTGCAGCATCAGCGTGTCGGCATTGGATTGTCTGCCGGTGGCGACCAGCAACTGATCGCATTGCACATCGCCTGCCTCGGTGGTCAGCACAAACTGTTTGCCGTCGTGCCTAACCTTTTGCGGTACGGTGTGCAGACGGATTTGCATGCCTTCGTTTTCGAGAATGGTTTGTAGTTCTGCGCCCAGTTCGGCGTCTTCGCGTGACAGCAACGTGCTGCGCGCCATCAGTGTCACCCTCGCGCCAAGACGGCTGAACGCCTGCGCCAGTTCCAGCGCCACCACCGAACCGCCCAGCACCACCAGATGTTGGGGAAGGGCTTCCGCGACCAGCGCTTCGGTGGATGTCCAGTAAGGCGTGTCGGCAAGGCCGGGAATCTCGGGAATCATCGGGCGCGCGCCCACCGCCAGTATAATGCGGTCTGGTGTCAGCGTGGCTTCGCCGCCATCGCGTTTTTCAATCACCAGCGTGTTGCTGTCGCGAAAATGCGCCTTGCCGCGAATCAGGTTGATGTTCGGATTGTCTTCCAGAATGCTTTCGTATTTTGCATGACGCAGTTCGGCCACCAGCGCCTGTTGCTGCTGCACCATGAGGCGGCGGTCGATGACCGGGGTTTGCAGGGCAATGCCTTCGAACGCATGATGCGCCTGCAGATGTGCAATATGTGCGCCCTGAATCATCACTTTGGATGGCACGCAGCCGATGTTCACGCAGGCGCCGCCAATGATATCTGCCGCTTCAATCAGGCTGACTTGCGCGCCGCGTTCCGCCGCCTTGATGGCCGCGGCAAACGCGCCGGAGCCGGTGCCGACGATGGCGATGTGCAGGCCTTCGCCGCTGCCGGTTTCAGCAGTGACAGCCTCAGGGCTGGCTGTTGTGCAGCAGCAATCAGACATGGGAATTCTCCTGTGAAGTTTGGCCGTCGCCGGTTTCAGGAATGTTGCAACTGGCGCACACTTTTGACGGCGGCGACAGCAGATCCCATACGGCGACCACCAGCATCAGCGCAATACCGGTATACAGCAGCAAGGTGCTCCAGTCGTAAGTCCACAGCGGAAACATGGTCAGCAGCACCATGGTGGGCCCGGCGACGCCAATCAGCATGCGGTGAATAATCCGGTGCGAGATGAAGGAAAAAATATTCGCCGCCAGCGCAATCGCCGCAAACAACGGCAGCAGGGTGTTGATAAACAGGCCTTCATATTGCGCCAGAAAGCCCAGCCCCAGCGCCGAACCCAGCGAACCCAGCGCTGGAAAGCAGGACGCGCAACCCATTGCGGCGGTCAGCGCGCCAAGCGCGCCGGTGTTTTCAAGTAATGCAGTCAGTTTCATCGCAGCCACCTTGTTGAATCGATGACTGGAATATAAACCCTGTACTATGGTACAGAGTCAATAAAAAAAGCCCTGAAAGCGATAGACAAAGAAGGTAGTCAAGGCGGCAATCGGGAAGGCGGTCGTCAGTCTTTGTTGTTACCCGCCTCAACCCCTTCCTTGCTGGCAATCGCGTCTTCCGTACCCTGGATCAAATTGCGGATGTTGCTGCGGTGTCGCCATATCAGCAGCACAGACATGAAGATGCAGACGCCAATCACGTCAACTGACGAACCGAACAGGTACAGCCAGCCGGGAACCACCACGGCGGTAATCAGCGCCGCCAGTGATGAAATCTTGAACACCTTGGCGAACAGCAGCCAGGTCAGCAACGCGGACACGCCCGCCATCCAGTTGATGCCGAGCAGCGCGCCGAAGAAGGTGGCGACACCCTTGCCGCCCTGAAAGCGGAAAAACACCGGGTACAGGTGGCCGAGAAATGCGCCCGCGCCGGCCAGCGCCAGCTGGGTTTCACTGCCGCCAAACGCCATCGCCAGCAACACCGCCAGCAGGCCCTTGAGCATGTCGCCGAACAGGGTGATGGCGGCGGCCTTCTTGCCGCCGTGGCGCAACACATTGGTGGCGCCGGGGTTGTTCGAACCGACGGTGCGTGGATCGGGCAGCCCCATCAGCTTGCACACAATAATCGCCGTGGAAACCGAGCCGAGCAGATAGCCGGCCAGCAGCATGATCAGGGTGGTGAGGGTAAAGGCGTCCTGTAGCATGATTCGGTGGATGGCCCCGTGGTGACAAGCAGTAGTATTTTGCAGCGCAGTCTGTAAGATTCGCGCAAGCATACACAATCAGCCGCCTCATGTCTCCGAACGATTCATCCTCAACCCGCGCCCGCGTACCCTGCGTGTTCATTCACGGCTGGGGCATGAACAGTTCCGTGTGGCAAAGCTGCCAGCCGTATTTGCCGGACTGGCTGGACGCCATCTTTGTCGATTTGCCGGGACACGGCGGCATGCGCGAGGCGCCAGCGCAGTCGCTGGATGATTATGTGCGCGCCGTGGCGGCGGTGGTCAGTCGGCCAGCGGTCTGGGTGGGCTGGTCGATGGGCGGGCTGGTGGCGTTGCGCCTGGCCGAGATGTTTCCGCAAAAAGCCGCCGCCGTGTTCCTGCTCGCCAGCACCCCGTGTTTTGTGCAGCGCGATGGCTGGCCGCACGCGGTCAAGCCTGACGTGTTCGACCAGTTCGCCGCGCTGCTGCTGGATGATGTGGAAAAAACACTGAAACGGTTTCTGGCCTTGCAGTCGCTGGGCGTGGAAGGCTCGCGTGAGTTGATGCAGCAACTGCACGACAGCATGAAAAGCCGAGGCCTGCCTGTCCGCGAGGCGCTGACGCTGGGGCTGGATATTTTGCAGCAGACCGACATGCGCGACACGCTGGCGCAACTGCCGCAGCCGGTGGGCATGTTGCTGGGCGAGCGTGATGTACTGGCGCCATCCGCGCTGGCTGAGTCGCTGCATGCGCTGGCGCCGCAGACAGCGCTGGACATTCTGCCACAAGCCGGCCACACGCCGATGCTGTCGCATCCACGACAAACCGCGCTTGCCTTGCAGGGTTTTATCGAGGCCAGCCTGCAATGAGTCAAACCGGCCTGTACGACCTGCGCCGCGTGCGCAGCGCATTCAATAACGCGGCCGACAGCTACGATGACGCCGCCGTGTTGCAGCGCGAAATTCTGCATCGCCTGCTGGAGGCGCTGGAGCCGGTCAGGCATCAACCGTCCGTGATTCTCGATGCCGGTTGCGGCACCGGCGAGGCTTATCCTGCACTCAAACAGCGTTATCGCAAGGCGCAGATTCTCGCGCTGGATATCGCCGAGAACATGCTGCGGCGCGCGCGCAGACAGGGCGGTCTGCTGCACAAACCCGACTGTGTGTGCGCCGACATCGAGCATCTGCCGCTGGCGGATAACAGCGTCGACATGATTTTTTCCAACCTGGCGCTGCAATGGGTGAATGACTTGCCGGCGACGCTGGCCGGGTTTTATCGCGTGCTGGCTCCGGGCGGGCTGCTGGTGTTCAGCACGTTTGGTCCGGATACCTTAAAGGAGCTGCGCCAGTGCTGGCGGCAGGTGGATGACGCGGTGCACGTCAATGATTTTATCGACATGCACGACATTGGCGACGCGCTGCTGCAAACCGGCCTGGCCGACCCGGTGATGAGCGCGGAAAACATCACGGTGACGTACCAGCAGGCCACCACCCTGATGCAGGACTTGCGCGCCATCGGCGCCAATGTCACCGCCGCCGG
>JALWPK010000143.1 GCA_026995045.1 Gammaproteobacteria bacterium
CATGACGCTGTGCAGCACCCCCGAACTGGCCTGCGAAGTCACCCTGCAACCGCTGCGCCGTTTCGACCTCGACGCCGCGATTCTGTTTTCCGATATTCTCACCATTCCCGATGCGATGGGGCTGGGGCTGTATTTTGCCGAAGGCGAAGGCCCCCGGTTCGAATCGCCGCTGCAAAGCGTCGCCGACATCAACAAACTGGGCGCACTCGACCCGAGCGACAAACTCAAATATGTCACCGACGCAGTGGCGCTGATTCGCCGCGAACTGGACGGCAAGGTTCCGCTGATTGGCTTCTCCGGCAGCCCGTGGACGCTGGCCACCTATATGATTGAAGGCGGCGGCAGCAAAACCTTCGCCCGCGCCAAGGCGCTGCTGTTCGAACAACCCGAAGCCGCGCATCATCTGATGAACGTGCTCGCCGACTCCGTCGCCGCCTACCTGAATGCGCAGATTGCCGCCGGCGCGCAGGCGGTGATGATTTTTGATTCCTGGGGCGGCGCGCTCAGTCACTCGCACTACCACGCCTTTTCACTGGCTTCGATGCAACGCATCGTCGACCAGCTGACGCGGCAACAGGACGGCGCAACGGTTCCCGTGATTCTGTTCACCAAGGGCGGCGGCAACTGGCTGGAATCCATGGCTGGCGCCGGCGTCGACGCAGTCGGCCTCGACTGGACAATGGACATCGGCAAGGCGCGTCAGCGCATCGGTGACAAGGTAGCGCTGCAGGGCAATCTCGACCCGGCGGTGATGGCCGCCTCCCGCGAAACCGTGGAGCGCGAAGCCAAGGCCATCCTCGACAGCTACGGGGCCGGCAGCGGCCATGTGTTCAACCTGGGACACGGCATCACCCCCAACATCAAACCGGAAAACGTCGAAGCGCTGGTAAACGTGGTGCACAGCCACAGCGAGCAGTATCACCAAGTCTGATTGGCGCCGCCTGTTCAAGCCAACGCAAAGGCGCGGCGGCGCAAAGGGCGCAAAGTTTTTTGCCACAGAGGACACGGAGAGCACGGAGGGTTGTTTTTTCCCACGCAGAGTCGCAAAAGATGCTGAGATTATCTTTTGATGGGTGGGAGCGGCTTCAGCCGCGAATACATGATTTCAGCAAGCGCTGCATTTGCAGATAATTCCGTTCGCGACTGAAGTCGCTCCTACGATTCAATTCTCAGTGTTCTCTGTGCCCTCTGTGGCAAAAACAATTTGCGCCGCCGCGCCTTTGCGTTGGCTTTTTCACACCCCTGCTAGAACAACTGCTCGGGTATGGCCTTATCGCCTACCGGCGCGGCTTTGGTTTGTTGGGTGGGCGCGTTTTCCGTGCGGAAGATTTCAAACTCGGTGTTGATGTCGGTGTCGTCCGCCAGTTCGCCGGTTTCCGTGTTGATTTTCACGGTCACCAGACCTTCCGGCCGCGGCAGGTATTTTTCCGGTTTGCCGCGCAGCGCCTGACGCATGAAATCGACCCACAATGGCAGCGCGGCGCTGGAGCCGGTTTCGCGATTGCCCAGTGGTTTGAGCTGGTCAAAACCCACCCAAGTGACGGCGACCAGTTCCGGGTTGTAGCCATTGAACCAGGCGTCGCGCTGGTCGTTGGTGGTGCCGGTTTTGCCCGCCAGGTCGTTGCGCCCCAGTTGCAGGGCGCGGCGTCCGGTGCCGCGCTTGATGACATCTTTCAGAATCGAGTCCATCTGGTAGGCCAGTCGCGGCTCCAGGGTTTGCTCGGCCTGTTTTGGCAATGCGGCCAGCGATTCTTCCGCCAGTTCGGTATCCCGCCAGCGGCGTTTGGCCATGACGCAGGAAACACAGGCCACCAGCGGATCGGCTTCGAACAGCTTGTCGCCGTTGCTGTCTTCAATGCGCTTGATGAAGTAGGGTTTAATCAGATAACCACCGTTGGCGAATACCGCGTAGGCGCGCGCCATCTGTAGCGGACTGACTTCGCTGCTGCCCAGCGCCAGCGACAAGTCAAGCGGCAGTTTGTCCGGGTCAAAACCGAATTTTTTGGCGAAACGCACGGCATAGCCGATGCCGATTGAACGCAAAATGCGAATCGAGACCAGGTTGCGCGATTTGTACAGCGCCTTGCGCAAGCGCGTCGGGCCGTAGAACTTGCCGCTGTAGTTTTCCGGCCGCCAGGCGCCTTCAAGCGCGGCGTCTTCGAACACCACCGGGGCGTCGTTAATCAATGTGGCCGGGGTATAGGATTTGGCCAGCGCGGCGGAATAGATAATCGGCTTGAAGCCGGAGCCGGCCTGCCGGCGCGCCTGCACCGCACGGTTGAATTTGCTGTAGTTGAAATTGAAGCCGCCGGTCAGCGCTTCGATGGCGCCGTCATTGGGGTTGAGCGCCACCATCGCGCCCTGCACTTCCGGAACCTGCCCCAGCTCCCATTGCAGCTTGTCATTCCGCACCACCCAGATCACATCGCCGCGTTTGACTACATCGGTAACCTGTTTGGGCTCCGGCCCTTGGCGGTTGACGCTGATATAAGGCCTGGCCCAGCGCACGCCGTCCAGACCAATGCGGATTTGCTCGCCATTTTTCAGCATGGCGGCCAGTTGTTGTTGCTGCGCGGTTGCCGGCTCCGACGACTGTTCGGCCGGTTTGTCGTCCACAGCCGGCGCGGCTGCCTCCACCAGCTCGATTGCCGTCACAATCGCCGGTTTGAAGCGGCCATAATCGTTGATGGATTCGATTTTTGCCTGCAACTCCTCGGCAGTGGGCGGCGTCAGCTCATCCAGTTCGATATGACGAATCACGCCGCGATAACCGTGACGGCGGTCATAATTGACCAACCCACGCCACAGGCTGTCGTTGACCGCGTTCTGCGCCCTGTCCTTGATGGTGGTGAACACGTTCAAACCACGGTTGTAGGCCTCGTCGCCAAACTGGCGCACGATTTCCGCGCGCACCATCTCGTTGACATAAGGCGCCTGTACGGTCACCTGGCTGAAGTGCCGCTCGGCGGTTACCGGCGCGGCGATGGCCTGTTGATAGGTCGCATCATCAATAAAACCAAGCTGATGCATGCGCGACAGCACATAATTTCGCCGCGTGACGGCGCGCTTTGGATTCACAATCGGGTTGTAACGCGACGGCGCCTTGGGCAGGCCGGCGATCATGGCGATTTCCGGCAGGCTGAGCTGCTCCAGGGTTTTGCCGTAATACATTTGCGCCGCCGCCGCGACGCCATAGGAGCGGTTGCCCAGATAGATTTTGTTAAGGTACAGCTCGAGAATTTTTTCCTTGCTCAACTCACGCTCGATTTTCAGCGCCAGCAGTATCTCGTTGAGCTTGCGCAGATAGGTTTTTTCGCGGCTGAGATAAAAATTCCGCGCCAGCTGCATGGTAATGGTGCTGCCGCCCTGGCCCCGCCGCCCGGTTGACAGCAGCACATAGGCGGCGCGCAGAATGCCCTGATAATCCACTCCCGGGTGCTCGAAAAAGCGGTCATCCTCGGCGGACAGGAAAGCCTGTTTCATCAGCGGCGGAATATCACCCAGCGCCTTCGGGGTGCGTCTTTTCTCGCCAAATTCCCCCAATAATGCGCCATCACTGCTATATATGCGCAAGGGCACCTGTAAACGCACATCGCTCAAGCCTTCGATGGAGGGCAATTGCGGCGCCAGGTAAAAATACAGGCCGGCTGCGCCGATTCCGAACAGCGCAACAAAGGCCAGTGAAACCAGCGTGGCGATTTTCAATACTTTGGTGAGTTTCACAGACCCTGCCCTGGCGTTTGTATGTGGGGCTGGCGATTATAATAGCTGCGAGAATTTTTATCGATATGCATTGGCTTCCGGCTAGTATTTTTGAGCACTTGCGTCTATTATTTAATGCAAATAAATATAACTACTCTATAACTACCTTATAATAAATGGATTAGGGGATAATCAGACGTGTTCCTGCTAAATCGCAAGAAACCCGTCATTCTGGGCTTGGACATCAGTTCCACTTCAGTAAAACTGCTTGAGCTGGCGCAGGATGGTGAATCATACCGGGTACAAAGCCTGGCTGTTGAGCCATTGCCGGATAACGCCATGACTGAAAAGAACATTCAGGACGTGGAGGCAGTGGGCGAAACCATCAAAAAAGCGGTCAAGCGCTCCGGCACCAAGATCAAGGACGCCGCCGTGGCGGTGGCCGGTTCCGCCGTGATTACCAAAGTCATCCAGATGCCCGCCAATCTCAGTGATGACGAGCTCGAAGATCAGATTTCCCTGGAAGCGGACCAATACATCCCCTACCCGCTGGAAGAAATCAACCTCGACTTTGAAATCATGGGTCCCAACGAAGGCAACCCGGACATGGTCGACGTGCTGCTGGCCGCCTCGCGCATCGAAAACATTGAACTGCGCTCCGCCGCGCTGGATATTGGCGGCCTCAAGGCCAAAATCGTGGATGTCGAGGCTTACACCATTGAGCACGCGTCCGAACTGATTTCGCAGCAGTTTGAAGGCGACAGCGAGGACAAAATCATGGCGGTGATTGACATCGGCGCCACCATGACCAGTCTTAATGTCATAGAAAACAACAAGTTAATATACACTCGCGAACAAAGCTTCGGCGGCAAACAGCTTACCGAGGAAATCATGCGCCGCTACGGCCTGGCCTATGAAGAAGCCGGCCGGCTGAAAAAAGAAGGCGGCCTGCCCGACAACTACATCCCCGAAGTGCTGGAGCCGTTCAAGGAAACCATCGCCCAGCAGGTGAGCCGTTTTCTGCAGTTTTTCTACACCGCCGGGCAGCACAATTCAGTCGACATGATTGCGCTGGCGGGCGGTTGCGCATCCATTCCGGGCATCGATGAACTGGTCGAGTCCCAGCTGGACACGCCAACCGTTGTCGCCAACCCGTTTGCCAACATGAGCCTGTCTTCCAAAGTGAATCCACAGGCGCTGAGTAACGACGCCCCGGCGCTGATGATAGCCTGCGGCCTGGCGCTGAGGAGTTTTGACTGATGGCAAAGATTAACCTGCTACCGTGGCGCGAGGAACAGCGCAAGGAACAGACCCGCCAGTTCTTAACCATTCTGGGCTTGAGCGCTTTTCTCACTGCCGCCATTGTCTTCCTCATACATATGAACATCAGTGGTCAGATTGACCATCAACAGGCGCGCAACCAGATTCTGAAAGATGAAATCGCCAACCTCGATATCGCACTGGCGGAAATCAAGGGACTGGAAGAAACCAAACAGCAACTGCTGGCTCGCATGGAAGTGATTCAGTCGCTGCAGCAAAAACGCCCGCAGGTGGTGCATTTGTTTGATGAAATTGTCCGCACCGTGCCAGAAGGCATCTATTTACGTGAAATCAAGCAGAACGGACATTTACTAACTATCAAGGGCGTCGCCGAATCCAACGGCCGCGTCTCCGCCTACATGCGCAATATTGACGGCTCGGAATGGATGACCACCCCCAAACTGAAAGTGATTGAAACCAAAAAAGGCACGCTGCGCAGCAGCAATTTCGAGCTCACGACTTCTCTGACCACACCGGGTGGCGAAAAGGAGGAGGAAAGCTGATGGATTTGTCCAAACTGAACGAAATTGATATCAACGATATCGACTTCAAAAAAATCGGCAGCGCGCCCGTGGCGGTCAAGGCCGTTCTGGTGCTGCTGGTTTGTATTATTGTTGCCGCGGCGGGCTATGCTCTGGATATTACCAATCAACTGGACAAGCTCAAACAGGCAGAGCGTGAAGAAAGCACGCTGCGCCAGACCTTTACCGAAAAACAGGCCAAGGCCGCCAACCTGGATGCCTACAAACAGCAGCTGGAAGAAATGCGGGTCTCATTCGGCACCCTGCTGCGTCAGTTGCCGAACAAAACCGAAATTGAAACATTGTTGACTGATATTTCGCAAACCGGCATTTCCGCCGGGCTTGAAATTGAATATTTCAAACCCGAAGGGCTCAATCCGAAAGAGTTTTATGCGGAATACCCGATCAAGCTTCGCCTCACAGGGCATTACCACGAATTCGCGGAATTTGTCAGTGGCGTAGCCGCCTTGCCGCGTATTGTCACCATGCAGGGCATCAACATCGAACCCGCCGACAAAAAAGGCGCTGGCTCCAAACTGAAGATGGATGTGACTGCGGTGACCTATCAGTATCTGGATGAGTCTGAACAGGAATAAATCATGAAAACAAGACTCAACACATCATCACTACTGAGCGTCAGCCTGATTACCCTGATGCTGTCAGCCTGCAGCAAGGACAACAGCGACCTGTATGCATTTATTGAGCAGACAAAAAGCACCAGCATTGGCAGCGTACAACCCCTCCCTCAGTTCAAGCCTTATGAGAGTTTTACCTATACCGCCGGGGAACTGCGCGACCCCTTTGTCGCCAATGTTGAACTGGAACAACAGCAAAATGTTGTCGGCGGCCCAAGCCCGAACAAACAGCGCCCGAGACAACCGCTTGAAGCGTTTCCGCTGGACACCCTGGCGATGGTCGGCATCCTGGAGCAACAGGATAACCAGTGGGCGCTGATCAAAGACCCACAAAATGTAGTGCACCGTGTACAACTGGGCAATTACATGGGCAGAAACGAAGGACGTGTTGTTGAAATTACCGAATCCAATATTCGCCTGATAGAAATCGTACCCGATGGCATCGGCGGTTATGTCGAAAGAGAAGCCGCTATCGCGATTGGCAATGAATAAAGTGTGGAGCAAGACATGAAAACAATAACAAGCAGGAAACACGCCCGGGGCGTCGCTCACAATCTGTTCAGCAGAGTGTTGATGACCGTATTTGCTGTAACGGCCTGTATGGCCGGCAATATTGCCAGCGCGGCGCAAAACAGCATCGAATCCATCCAGTATTCAACTTTGCCGGGCAACCGCATACAAATTGTATTGAGCATGACTGAACAGGCGGTCAAACCGCTCAGTTTCACTATCGACAACCCTGCGCGCATTGCATTCGACTTTGCCAATACCACCAGCAAACTGCCCAAGCGCGCACAACCGATTGGCATCGGTATTGCGCAGTCGCTAACGGCGATTACGGCAAAAGACCGCACCCGCGTCATTCTCAACCTGACCGAAGTAGTTCCCTACCAGGTCATCACCGAGGGCAATAATGTTCTGATTACCCTGGACAGTGAAGCCACCGGCACCCTGTTTACCGAACAGGCCCCGGCGGCAGCCGAAACCCCGGAGGGCGCGCCGCGATTCAGCGACACCATACGCGGCATCGAGAATATCGACTTCCGTCGCGGCAAGGATGGTGAAGGCCGCGTCATTATCAGCCTGACCGAAGCCAACATTCCCATGGACATCAACGAGGAATTCGGCAAGGTTGTGGTAAAATTCCTCGGCGCCGACCTGCCCGCTTCATTGCAACAGACACTGGACGTGCTCGACTTCGCCACGCCAGTCAAGTCTGTCAGCAGTTACAAACAGGATGATGCAGTCCGCGTCGAAATCGAACCTGTCAGCCGGGATTACGAACACGTCGCCTACCAGGCCAACAATGTTTTCACTATCGAGCTGAAACCGATCAGCAAGGAAGAACTGGAGGAACAGAAACAGGCAAAATTCGGTTATACCGGTGAACGCCTGTCGCTCAACTTTCAGGATATTCCGGTTCGCGCCGTACTGCAGCTGATTGCCGATTTCACCGGCCTGAACGTCGTGGTTAGCGATTCGGTGGACGGCAACCTGACGCTGCGACTGAAAAACGTCCCCTGGGATCAGGCGCTCGACATTATTCTGAAAGCCAAGGGCCTGTCCAAACGCGAATCCGGCAATGTCATGCTGGTCGCGCCCAGTGAAGAAATTGCCGCACAGGAAAAAATCGATCTGGAAGCCGCTCAGGCGGTAACTGAACTGGCCCCGCTGCGCAGCGCTTTCTTCAGTATCAATTTCGCCAAGGTCAAGGAACTGGAACCCCTGTTCACTGGCGCTGGCAGCAGCGAGGAAGGTGGTGAAGGCGGTGGCAGCTCAACC
The DNA here is from genome assembly GCA_026995045.1 of Gammaproteobacteria bacterium. Classification (GTDB taxonomy): domain Bacteria; phylum Pseudomonadota; class Gammaproteobacteria; order SZUA-229; family SZUA-229; genus S139-92. The sequence goes on from JALWPK010000143.1 coordinate 7,961, forward strand.
GCATCGCTGCTCTCCCCGCGCGGCAGCGTCATTATCGATGAACGCACCAATACACTTATCGTTAAAGATACCGACGAAGTAATCAGCGAAGTCCGCCGCGTACTGAACAAACTCGATGTGCCAATCCGGCAGGTGATGATTTCATCCCGCATCGTGATTGCACAGGATGACTTCACCAAGGAACTGGGTTCCCGCTTCGGAGTCACCCGCGTACAAAGCGCCGGCTCCAACGGCATTGCCGCAACCAGTGGCACATTCGCCTCCACAGATACTATTGCCGGCAGCGCAGTGGAAAACCTTGCCACCAACGGCAGCCCGTTCCCGGTTGACATTCCGTTCGGCAATACCGTCAATCCGGAACGGCTGAATGTCAACCTGCCGGTTGCAGGCGCGGCAACCGGCGCACTGGCCTTCACTATTCTGAGTGGCGGCTCGCTGATTGATTTGGAAATTTCCGCGCTGCAAGCTGAAAACCAGGGTGAAATCATCTCCAGCCCACGTGTGGTCACCTCAGACCGCCATGAAGCCTTTATCGAGCAGGGTGTGGAAATCCCCTATCTGTCCGCTTCATCCAGCGGCGCCACCCAGGTGGAATTCAAGAAAGCCGTACTCAGCATCGAGGTCACCCCGCAAATCACACCGGATGACCGGATCATCATGGATTTAAGTGTGAAGAAAGACGCTGTGGGCAAAGTCTTTTCCGGCATCCCCAGCATCGACACCCGTGAAGTATCCACACAGGTGCTGGTCAACAACGGCGATACGATTGTGCTGGGCGGGATTTATGAGCAGGTTACCAATGATCAGGTAGACAAGGTGCCATTCCTCGGCGACCTGCCGCTTATCGGTTATTTCTTCAAGCACACGCTGAAAAGTGATGAAAAAGCCGAGCTTTTGATATTTGTCACCCCCAAAATCCTGAAAGATTCGTTATCTCTGTAACGACATGACCCAGTAGAAGGTATGGATAACATGAAAACTCACACCAAGTTGATCACAGGTGCAACACTATTGCTGTTACTTGGCTCATGCAGTAGCGATAATAAACCTTACGAACCAGCAGGCAGCAATGCCCTTCCACCTACAGGTATCGCCGATGCAAACAGCTTCACCCTTGGGCGAACCCTTGGCAATATGGAGGCATTGAACATCATTGGAGTAGAAAACGAAATCAGTGCACGCGTCGCTGACAGACATAACAACCCCGTCCCAGATGGCACGGTAGTCAAGTTCCTGACCAATAGTGGCAGTATTCCCAGTCAATGCCAAACCACTGATGGAGCCTGTAACGTGACATGGACAAGCCAGAACCCGAGACCAGGTCAGAATGGCAACCCTGGTATACCCGGTTTTGTAGTTGTTTTAGCCTATTCAACAGGCGAAGAGTCTTTCAACGACCTCAACGACAATGATAAATTCGATGCTGGCGAATCCATTGCCGACCTGTCAGAACCTTTCCTGGATAATGATCTGGATGGCGTCCGTGACTCTAATGAAGAATTTGTAGACTTTGACGGTGACAACACCTTTGATCTGGCAGATGGCGTGTACACAGGCACATCCTGTGTCGGTGACAACACGGTTTGTAATCGTACCAATCTCTTCGTCTGGCAAACGACAAGCTTTTTGATAACAGGAATTCCTGTCAACTTCAGCTATAGCAATCTGGTGTTTACAACCAACGCCACAGGAACTATTACAGTAACGATTACAGACTCTAATGGCAATCCTCCTGCGACAGGCACAGAACTCAAGTTTAAAGTTTCAAGTGGTACAATTGACCCGACATCAATTACCGCATCTGGAGGGCAATCCAGCTTCGTCCTGACATACACTGCGCCAAATACTATCGGCACCAGTACCCTGACTGTTGATACAGTCAGCCCTGAAAGCAAATTTCCCAATACCAATACCGCAACAATCACCATTAACTAGACGTTACACAATCTCTGCTAAACTACGCGGCCTGACCAGCCGCGTTTTTTATGCCCAAAACACATGACAACATCCCCAGCATCTTCCTGATCGGCCCCATGGGCGCCGGCAAGACCACCATTGGCCGGCAGCTGGCGCGCCAGCTGAAACGGGAGTTTTATGACAGCGACCGTGTGATCGAGGAGCGCACCGGCGCGGACATTCCGCTGATTTTCGAGCTGGAAGGTGAAGACGGCTTTCGCAAACGCGAGGCCGCTATCATCGACGAACTGACCCAACTCGACAATGTGGTGCTCGCCACCGGTGGCGGCGCAGTGCTCAACGCCGAAAATCGTCAGCATCTGGCCGGACGTGGCGCGGTGGTGTACCTGTCCAGCAGCCTGCCAGCGCTGCTGGAGCGCACCCGCAAGGACAAAAACCGGCCGCTATTACACGCCGAGGAAGGCCCCGAGGCGGTGCTCAGCCGCCTGCTGGAGCAGCGCGATCCGCTGTACCGGCAAACCGCCGATTTTGTCGTCGACACCAGCAACAACTCGATACGCAATATAATAAAGGCTATCATTAGCCACCTTGAACAAGGCTGATACACACATGATTACACTTGGCGTCGATCTGGGCGACCGCAGTTACCCCATTTATATCGGCGAATCGCTGCTCGACCAGGGCGAGCTGATTCGCCAGCACATCCCCGGCAACAGCGCGCTGGTGGTCTGCAACACCACCGTGGCGCCGCTGTATCTCGACAAGGTGGAACAGGCGCTGGGCGGCCTCAAACACGAATCGGTCATCCTGCCCGACGGCGAGGAGCACAAAAACCTGACCGTGCTCAACACCATTTACGACGCCCTGCTGCAACACCGCTTCGACCGCAACACCACCATCATCGCCCTGGGAGGCGGCGTGGTCGGCGACATGGCGGGCTTCGCCGCCGCCAGCTATCAGCGCGGCGTACACCTGATTCAGATTCCCACCACCCTGCTGTCACAGGTGGATTCTTCCGTTGGCGGCAAAACCGGCGTCAACCATGCGCTGGGCAAAAACATGATCGGTGCGTTTTACCAGCCGCGCGCGGTGCTGGCCGACACCACCACGCTCAACACCCTGCCCGACCGCGAACTCAGCGCAGGCCTGGCGGAAATCATTAAATACGGCCTGATTAAAAAGCCCGATTTCTTCGACTGGCTGCAAACCAATATGAATGCGCTGCTGCAACGCGACACTGACGCGCTGGCCAAAGCCATCGAAGTGTCCTGCCAGACCAAGGCCGAAGTGGTCGCCGCCGACGAACGCGAAAGCGGGCAGCGCGCGCTGCTCAATCTCGGCCATACCTTCGGTCACGCCATCGAGACCGGCATGGGCTATGGCGAATGGCTGCACGGCGAAGCAGTTGGCGCCGGCATGTGCATGGCGGCGCGCATGTCGCAGCAACTGGGCTGGATTGATGACAACGCCGTGGCGCAAACCGTCGCCCTGATCGAGCAGGCGAAACTGCCCACCATGGCGCCGGCTTCGATGACCGTCGAACAGTTCATGCAACTGATGGCGGTGGATAAAAAAGTGCTCGACGGCGTGTTGCGGCTGGTGCTGCTGAAAGCCATTGGCCACGCGGTGGTCACCAACGACTACACCCAACAGCAACTGGAGCAGGCTGTCGCTGTCAGCCTGCCGACGTGATCCATGAGCGCGTATTCCGGTCACCTTGCACCCTACGCCTGCGATGACAGCCGCTCGCAGGGGCGTCAGTATGCCGAGGACAGCCCCAACTACCGCAACGAGTTTCAGCGCGACCGCGACCGCATCATTCATTCCGCCGCATTCCGCCGGCTGGAATACAAAACCCAGGTGTTCGTCAATCACGAAGGCGACCTGTTTCGCACCCGCCTGACCCATTCCCTGGAAGTGGCGCAGATTGCGCGCAGCATCGCGCGCGAACTCAAACTGCACGAAGACCTGTGTGAAGCGGTGGCGTTGTCACACGACCTTGGCCACACCCCGTTCGGCCACGCCGGCCAGACCGCTCTCAACGCCTGCATGAAAGACTACGGCGGCTTTGAGCACAACCTGCAATCGCTGCGCGTGGTCGACAAGCTGGAACAGAAATACGCCGAGTTTCCCGGCCTGAATCTATGTTATGAAACCCGCGAAGGCATTCTCAAACACTGCTCGGTGAAAAACGCCAGACTGCTGGGTGAAGTGGCGCAGCGTTTTCTCAACAACCAGCAACCCAGTCTGGAAGCGCAATGCACCGACCTGTCCGATGAAACCGCCTACAACAACCACGATGTCGACGATGGACTGCGTTATGGCCTGATTCAGCTCGACGACATGAAAAATATCGAACTGTTCCGCAAGCAATACGACATCGTCAACAAAAAATACCCCGGCCTGCATCACCGCAAACTGATTCACGAAGTCATTCGCCGCATGATTAACGTCATGGTGGTGGACTTGATCGACACCAGCCGCAGCAACATCGAACAGGCCAAGCCACAATCCGTCGATGATGTGCGCAAACAGGACAAACCACTGATGGCGTTCAGCCCGCAGATGACCGAACTCAAACAGGAGCTGAAACAGTTCCTGCGCCGCAACCTGTACCAGCACTACCGCGTGCATCGCATGACGCTGAAAGCGGAAAACATTATCAAGTCACTGTTCGATGCGTTCCTCAACGACCCCAGGCTGCTGCCGCCGGAAGCCTATCAGCACTGCATGGCGTTGGAAAACGATGACAGCGATGAAGGCCGCGTGCGCGGCATCGCCGACTACATCGCTGGCATGACCGACCGCTTCGCCATCATCGAATACGAGCGCGTATTCAACCCGCGCCAGCTGTCTATCGCCAACCTGATACCCTGATGGGGTTCACCGCAGAGGCGCAAAGTGTTTTCAATGCTGGCGTTACCGTAAACAATATGCAGCAGTTAGCACACACAAAGGAACCGACCCAACAAAAACGCGTTATAAAAACATTCGCGTGCATTCGCGTGCATTTGCGGAAAAGCTTTTACTTAGCTGTTACCCATAATAAAAAACCTCTGCGCCCTTTGCGCCTCTGCGGTGCATAATCAACATGGCCGGCCGTATCCCGCAATCATTCATTGACGACCTGGTCGCCCGCACCGATATCGTGGAAATCATCAACGCGCGCGTGCCACTGAAACGCAAGGGCAAGGAATATATGGCCTGCTGCCCGTTCCATAACGAAAAAACCCCCTCCTTCACCGTCAGTGAAGCCAAACAGTTTTATCACTGCTTTGGTTGCGGCGCGCATGGCACCGCGCTGGGGTTTTTGATGGAATACGACAACCTTGAGTTTGTCGATGCAGTGGAAGAACTGGCGTCAATCTATAACCTTGAAGTGCCGCGTGAACAGGGCGCGCAGACCCGGCGCGATGACAAGCAGCCCCTGTTTGACGCGCTGGCGCAGGCCAACACGCTTTACCAGCAACAACTGAAACAGTCTGACCGCGCAGTCGCTTACCTGAAGCAACGCGGCCTCACCGGTGAAATTGCGCGCCATTACCAACTCGGCTATGCGCCCGATGGCTGGGACTTTCTCACCAGCAAGCTCAGCGGCAAAACCCGCGAACTGGCGGCGACCGGCATGCTGGTCAAAAAAGACAGCGGCGGTTTCTACGACCGCTTTCGCGACCGCATCATGTTTCCCATCACCAACCGGCGCGGCAAGGTGATTGGTTTTGGCGGGCGTATTCTCGACAAGGGCGAACCCAAGTATCTCAACTCCCCCGAAAACGCGCTGTTTCACAAGGGACTGGAAGTCTACGGCCTGTTCGAAGCCAAAAAAGCCAACCGCGAACTGCAACGCATCGTGGTGGTGGAAGGCTATATGGATGTGGTGGCGCTGGCGCAGTTCGGCATCCGTTATGCTGTCGCCAGTCTTGGCACCGCCACCACCAAAGAACAGATTCAGGGGATTTTTCGCGCCACCCAGCAAATCGTGTTCTGTTATGACGGTGATCAGGCCGGGCGCAAGGCGGCGTGGCGCGCACTGCAAAACACACTGGAAGTGATTCGCGATGGTCAGCACGCAAGGTTTTTGTTTTTACCGGACGGCGAAGACCCCGACAGCCTGGTGCGCAAGGAAGGCCGTGAAGCATTCGAAACACGGCTGGACAAGGCCACCTCGCTGTCAGACTTTTTGTTTGAACAGCTGATGCGGCAATGCGACATGGCCACACTGGAAGGCCGCGCCAAACTGGCCGAGCTGTGCACCCCCATGCTCAACAAAATGCCTGACAGCCTGTTCAGGGACATGCTGTTCGACAAACTGTCCGAACACACACACGTTGCTGTCGACAAGCTGCGCGGCAAAACGGCGCAGACCAGCGCGGTTCAGAAAACAACCGTCACACCCGATATCGCTGCCGCACATTCTGGCAAGTCCAGCGCCACGCGTGACGCGATTACGCTGTTATTACAGTATCCCGGGTTCGCCAATGACTGCGATATACCTGACGCGTTCGGCAGTTGCGACATACAGGGTTACACTTTGCTGAGCCGGCTTGTTAATACAATAAAACAGGCCTGCATCACCAGTCCGCAGGTGCTGGTCGAACACTGGCGCAACGAACCCGATTTCGATATCGTCAACAAACTGCTGCAACGCACCGTACAGGGCGCGGATGATATCGCCACAGCGCGCTCGGTGTATATCGACAGCGTGCGCGCCATGCAGAAAAAGTACAATGACCTGCGTTTTGAATATCTGCAAAACAAGTTGCAGACACAGGGACAGGGCAGCCTCAGCGAAACCGAAATGCAGGAATACAAAACCCTGATCAGCCATTAAAGTTCGCCGCGCCGCTGCCGTTAACGGTTGACAAGCAGACAGCTTGCGCTATAACCTAGCGCACAAAGCGCCAATTTGAATCCAATGTCTCAGATTGCGGGCGCTATATAAATTCTGCTAAAGCGAGCCTTTCCTTGCAGTTCTGCACCGAAGTCCACGCCGTAGCAGTAGTTACATAAATCTCAACATCAACAGCATGCCGCGCATGCAGGCAAGACTTATGAGCAGCTATTTATTTACTTCTGAATCCGTTTCCGAAGGCCACCCGGACAAGGTTGCCGACCAGATTTCCGACGCCATCCTCGACGCCATTTTCGAGCAGGACAACCGCGCGCGCGTCGCCTGCGAAACCCTGGTCAACACCGGCATGGTGGTCATCTCCGGTGAAATCACCACTTCCGCCTGGGTCGACATGCAGGAAGTGGTGCGCGGCACCGTCAAGCGCATCGGTTACAACCATTCCGACATGGGCTTCGACTGGGAGTCCTGCGCGGTGCTGACTTCCATCGACAAGCAGTCCGCCGACATCGCCATGGGCGTGGATGAATCCGATGACCACGAACAGGGCGCCGGCGACCAGGGCCTGATGTTCGGCTACGCCAGCAATGAAACCGATGTGCTGATGCCGGCGCCGATTACCTACGCTCATCGCCTGGTGAAACAGCAGGCCAAAATCCGCAAGGATGGCGTGCTCACCTGGCTGCGTCCGGACGCCAAGAGCCAGGTCACCTTTCAGTACGAGGACGACCAGCCGGTTGGTATCGACGCCGTGGTGCTGTCCACCCAGCACGACCCTTCCGTGTCGCTGAAAGAACTGCGCGAAGCGGTGATGGAAGAAATCATCAAACCGGTGCTGCCGGCCGAGTGGCTGGACAAGGTGTCGCAGGAACATATTCACATCAACCCCACCGGCAATTTTGTCATTGGCGGCCCGGTGGGCGACTGCGGCCTCACCGGCCGCAAGATCATCGTCGACACCTACGGCGGCATGGCGCGCCACGGTGGCGGCGCGTTTTCCGGCAAGGACCCGTCCAAGGTCGACCGCTCCGCCGCCTATGCCGGGCGCTATGTGGCGAAAAACGTGGTCGCCGCCGGGCTGGCCGACAAATGCGAGATTCAGGTATCCTACGCCATCGGCGTGGCCGAGCCGACCTCGATTTCGGTGCAAACCTTTGGCACCGGCAAAATTGACGACGCCCGCATCGTCGAACTGGTGCGCGAACACTTCGACCTCAAGCCCAAGGGGCTGATCCAGATGCTGGATCTGCTGCGCCCGATTTACTCGGACACCGCCGCCTACGGGCATTTTGGCCGTGAAGAACCCGATTTCACCTGGGAAAAAACCGACAAAGCTGCTGCATTAAAGGCTGCCGCTGGTCTATAATTCGCATTACCGGCGGCGCACACGCGCCGCCGGGCCTACAATCTGTTTTCTGAGGAGCGCTGCAGCGCGCGGATCATCCGCCCGTCAGGCTCAGAACGTTATCAATAACGGCGCTCATTTCTTAAACCACAACTTTAGGAGATGAGCCATGAGCGCCGTTATGAATTCCGATTTTACCGATTACAAAGTCGCCGATATCAACCTTGCCGATTGGGGCCGCAAGGAAATCGCCATTGCCGAAACCGAAATGCCCGGCCTGATGGCGCTGCGCGAGGAGTATGCCAGCGAGCAGCCGCTCAAGGGCGCGCGCATCACCGGCAGCCTGCACATGACCATCCAGACCGCGGTGCTGATCGAAACCCTGGTGGCGCTGGGCGCCGAAGTGCGCTGGGCCTCGTGCAATATTTTCTCCACCCAGGATCAGGCCGCCGCCGCGATTGCCGCCGCCGGCATCCCGGTTTACGCCTGGAAAGGTGAAACCATTGATGAATACTGGTGGTGCACCGAACAGGCGCTGACCTGGCCAGCCGACGAAAACGGCAGCACCGCGCCCAACATGATTCTGGACGATGGCGGCGACGCCACCCTGCTGGTGCACAAGGGCGCGGAATTTGAAAAAACCGGCGTGGTGCCGGACGCCCAGCCCGGCGATAACGAGGAATGGGTGGCCATTCTCAACATTCTGCGCAACAGCATCAGCGAAGGCTCCACCAAGTGGACCGACATCGCCAATTCCGTCAAGGGCGTCACCGAAGAAACCACTACTGGCGTACACCGTTTATACCAGATGGAAGAAGCGGGCGAACTGCTGTTCCCGGCGATGAATGTCAACGACTCGGTTACCAAATCCAAATTCGACAACCTGTACGGTTGCCGCGAATCGCTCATCGATGGCATCAAGCGCGCCACCGACGTGATGATTGCCGGCAAGATATGCGTGGTGCTGGGTTATGGCGATGTCGGCAAGGGCTGCGCGCAGGCTTTCCGCGGCATGGGCGCCACTGTATGGGTCACCGAAATCGACCCGATTTGCGCGCTGCAGGCGGCGATGGAAGGCTACCGCGTGGTCAACATGGATGACACCGCTTCGCTCGGCGATATCTTTGTCACCACCACCGGCAACGTCAATGTGATTGACCACGACCACATGGTCGCGATGAAAAACGAAGCCATCGTCTGCAACATTGGCCACTTCGATTCCGAAATCAACATCGCCTCGCTGGAAAAATACGAGTGGGAAGAAATCAAGCCGCAGGTCGACCATGTGATTTTCCCGGACGGCAAACGCATCATCATTCTGGCCAAGGGCCGTCTGGTGAACCTGGGCTGCGCCACCGGCCACCCCAGTTTTGTGATGTCAGCTTCGTTCACCAATCAGGTAATGGCGCAAATTGAATTCTTCACCAAAGGCGACAATTACGAAAACAAGGTGTATGTGCTGCCGAAAGTACTGGACGAAAAAGTCGCGCGCCTGCATCTCGACAAGATTGGCGTCAACCTGACCCAACTCAGTCAGGAACAGGCCGACTACATCAACGTGCCGGTTGAAGGGCCCTACAAGCCTGACCATTACCGTTACTGATAACGGTTTAAACAATGAGTCAGAACAATACCCATCGCACTTTCAGTTGCGAGTTCTTTCCGCCGTCCACTGAAAAAGGCATGAGCAATCTGCTCCAGGCCAAACAAGGCCTGGAGCAGGCCATGTCGCCCGCCTTTTTCTCGGTCACATTCGGCGCCGGCGGCTCCAACCGCGATCGCACACTGGAAACCGTAAAACAGTTGCGCGAAACCAACAACACCGATGTAGCGCCGCATATTTCCTGCATGGGCTCCAGCCGCAGGCAAATCGATGATTTGCTGCAGGGCTATATCGACATGGGTGTGAAACGGCTGGTTGTGCTGCGCGGCGACATGCCGCAGGATGGCAAGGCTGAAGGCGACTTCCGCTATGCCAGCGAACTGGTGGCGCACATTCGCGAAACCACCGGCGAGCATTTTCATATCGAGGTGGCGGCCTATCCGGAATATCACCCGGAGTCACCCACGCCTGCCGATGATTTCGCCCATTTTGCCAACAAGGTTCGCGCTGGCGCCAACTCGGCGATCACCCAGTATTTCTACAACATCGAAGCCTGGCTGCGGCTGGTTGATCAGTGTGAAGCGGCCGGTCTGGGCATCCCTGTTGTACCCGGCATCATGCCGATAACCAACTACGCCAACCTGGTGCGCTTTTCCGACAACTGCGGCGCCGACATCCCGCGATGGATTCGTAAAAACCTCGAAGCCTGGCAGGATGACCGTGAAAGCCTGCTCGCCTTTGGCACAGAGGTAGTCAGCCGGCTGTGTCAGCAATTGCTGGAACAGGGCGCGCCTGGCCTGCACTTCTACACCCTGAACCAGTCCGCCGCCACCCTCGCTATCTGGGACAACCTGTCAAGCTGATGCCGTCATGCTGGCGAGACTGTACCACCCGGGTGAACTGTCATGCCATCAGCATGTCGAGCTGTCGCCACAAAACAGCCACCACCTGGCGCGTGTATTGCGCGCCCGGGTGGGCGCCACGGTGCAGCTGTTCAACGGCGACGGCAACCACTACAATGGCAAACTGGTTGCGGTGGATAACAAGCGCTGCACAGTGCAAATCGAGTCGGTTTCCCCCTGCCACACCGAATCACCTGTACAGATTACGCTGTTACAGGGGCTGTCGCGCAACGACCGCATGGATGCCTGTTTGCAAAAATCCACCGAACTCGGCGTCACCCGGATTGCGCCGGTGATATGCAATCGCTCGAAATACAAACTGGATGACAGACGCCAGCAAAAAAAGATGTTGCACTGGCGGCAAGTCATTATCAGCGCCTGCGAACAGTCCGGGCGCTGCGTTGCGCCACAACTGCACGAGCCCGTATCATTTGCAGAAGCGCTGCAAACATTCAATGAAGGGGAACGCTGGTTTCTCGACCCCGACGCACCCGCCAGTCTGGTCGAGCGCCTTGGCAATGCACGAGCCACGTCTTACGTGATCGCGATCGGCCCGGAAAGCGGCTTTGACGAACAGGAGAGTGAGTATGCTGAACAGGCAGGCTTTCAGCCGGTTTGCTTCGGCCCGCGCACGCTGCGCACCGAAACCGCCGGCCCCGCAGCTATTGCGGTGATTCAGGCAATACGGGGAGATTTGCAATAATAAAAAAATGGGGGGTCGGAAAAGCAAGCTCAGATGTTTGCCTGCATCACCATTTCTTCCATTGCTTCAATATCCAGAATACTGGCGGCGGCGCCATTCACCCTGATTTTTTGCGCCACCATCGGATGATTGTCTTCTGCATATTCATCCGGTTTGATTTGATCGCGATTGAATATGCTGACATGCGGCACGCCCGAAATCGCCACGCCGATGTATGGGTAGGCGCTGTCTTTTTGCATGCTGTACAGCACGGCAATCTGGGTGCTGGTGGAAACCTTGCCCTCAAAACCGCCGGCCACTTCAAATGAAACCAGCGGCACGTCAACACCGCGCCAGTTCATTTTGCCAAGCAACCATTCAGGCGCATTCTCTATCTCCGCCACATCGCGTGACGGGATGATTTCTGCAATCGCCGCATTGGGCACTATCACATTTTCAGACTGCAGGGTCAGCAAAACGCATTTGATCTGTTCGTGTATTCCGTCCATCAGGCAACGCTTATCAGTTCGTTAATATTCTTCATCAATTCTTCTTCCTGATAGGGCTTGCCAAGATACTGGTTGACGCCGATTTCCATCGCTTTTTCCTTGTGCTTGCCGCCGGTGCGCGAGGTGATCATGATAATCGGCAAATCCTTGAGCTTGTCATCATTTCGAATATAGGTTGCCAGTTCGAAGCCGTCCATACGCGGCATTTCGATATCCAGCAGCATCAAATCCGGTTTCATTTCCTGCAACTGGTTGGTGGCGTCGACGCCATCTTTCGCCGCCACCACATTGATGCCATGTCGTTCGAGCATGCGCGCGGTTACCTTGCGGATGGTAATAGAATCGTCGACCACCATCACTGTGGTCACTTTCTTTTCCTGCACCGGCTCCGGCGCAACGGAAACGGCTTCTTCCTCGGCTTGCTTGAACAGCGCCTCGCCGACGACCAGTGCGGACATCTCCAGAATCAACACCACGCGTCCATCCGCCAGAATGGTCGCGCCGGCGATGCCCCGGACCGTTCCAATTTGCAAACCAACCGGTTTCACCACAATTTCACGGCGCCCGACCAGATCATCCACATGCAGCGCAAAATGCTGATCGCCTACCCTGGCGAGCATCACCGGGAACAGACGCAGTTGATTGCTGTAATCCGGCTGGTGACCGGTAAGCAGATGACCAAGGTGTTTCAGTTCATACTCAACACCATTAAATTCGTATTTTGTTTGCCCGCTGTCATAGAAACGCTGCAATTCAACGCCGGTGATGCGCACCACGCCTTCGATACTGGCCAATGGAATCGCATAAATGTCATCGCCAGCATTCACCAGCAACGCCTGGTTGATAGCCAGGGTCAGCGGCAAGCGAATGGTGAAATCAGCGCCGCGCCCTTTGCGCGTATCAATTTCCAGCAAACCGCCAAGCTGTTTGATTTCGCTGTCTACCACATCCATGCCCACGCCACGACCGGCAATCTGGGAAACCGACTCTGCCGTACTGAAGCCGGATTTCAGAATTAGTTGCAGCACATCATGATCTGTCAATGTGTTATCGGCTTCTATCAAACCCTGTTTAATCGCCTTGGCGCGAATTGCATCGGCATCGATGCCGGCGCCATCATCGCTGACCTTGATTAAGACATCCGAACCCTGCCTGTTGACCTGGATAACAATGCGGCCGGTTTCCGGCTTGCCCGCCGCCCGTCTTTCCGCCGGCGATTCAATGCCATGTGCGACCGCATTACGCAACATGTGTTCCAGCGGCGCAATAATCCGGTCAAGCACCGTGCGATCCACTTCATTGCTGTCGCCGATAATTTCCAGCTCGACTTCCTTATCCAGCTCGCGCGCAGTCTGGCGAACGATACGGCGCAAACGCGTGCCCAGGCCGCCAAAACGCACCATGCGCGTACGCATCAGGCCTTCCTGCAATTCAGTGCTGACTCGCGACTCCTGCAACAACAGGGTTTCAGAATCACGGGTAATGTCCGCGAGAATCTCCTTGATGCTCTCTACGTCGCCCGCAGTTTCCGCCAGACTGCGTGACAGCTGTTGAATGGTTGAATACCTGTCCATTTCCAGCGGGTCAAAATCCGCATCATAATGATCGTCTTCACGCTCCTTTTCATAACTGGAGCGAATCTGGATTTCGGTTTCGATTTCCAGCTTTCTTAACTGCTCTTTCAGGCGAACCACCGTTGAATCCAGTTCGCCAAGGTTAAAGCTGAAATCCGCAACCTGCTTACTCATGCGGGCGTGATAGATATTCACCTCACCGGCGTAGTTGACAAGGTCATTCAGCAAATCCGCACGCACGCGTACCTGCTCTTGCGTATCCCTGCCGGTATCCGTCGCGCGTTCGCCCCAGCGCGGCGCAGCCTCCGCCAGCTCAAGTTCTTCCGGAATATCGGATGCGCGCCGGCCATGCATTACCGGCGGTATCTCCGGCCCTTCATTGTCATCGATATCAACTGATTTGAGTTCTTCCAGATCAACATCAAACCGCTCAACAGCGCGCTGCTCCGGCACACCACCGCGCGCCAGCACGTCCAGCCTCTCAACCAGCAGCTGTGAATCCTGCAGAGGCTTGCGCGCCTTGACGCTCTCCAGCATACTGTTCAGCGCGTCAAGTGAATCATTCAGGTGATCAAACAGCACCTGATCCGCCTTGACCTTGTTTTCCGACCACTTGACCACCAGCGTTTCCAGCGCATGTGTCAGATTACCGACCGGCGTCAGTTCGGCCATGCGCGCGCCCCCCTTCAGGGTGTGCATGTAACGCTGCAGTTGCTGGATCTCCTGCATGTCGCTTTTATCTTCACGCAGCTTGAGCAAGCTGCCTTCACAACTCTCCAGCAGCTCCTCCGCCTCTTCCAGAAAGATATCGATCAGGTCGTTATCAATATCACCATAATCCACCGTGTCGGCAGGCTGTGTTAGCGCCTCCTCTGCCTCCATAGCTGATGCAGTTTCCGCCTGTTGTCCAGTTTCCGTTTCTGTAGACAACACTGTTTCATCCGTTTCAGCGGTTTCATTTTCCACGCCCGATTTGACAACGGATGTTTCCTGCGCCGCAACAGGCGCATCGGCGGGGTGTGAAACGGTCTGCAGTTGCTGCTGCAGCTCATCCTGCACCAGTCTGTTCAGCTTGTCCTGTAACGGCTTGTCAGCGCGCGGCATGCTGCCTTCCTTGATCAGACTCAGCATGTCACTGACCGAATCGATAACTTCCTCTATTGTGACCACCGCCTGCTCTGGCATGGTGTTATCAGACGCCTCATTGCGCGCCTTGACATATTTTTCCGCAGCGCCACACAGCGCGGCAATCGCCTCTATTTCCGCTGTGCGAGCACTACCATATAGCGTATGAAATGCGCGTATCAGGTTTTTGTCCGCCAGCAGCAGATTCTCGCCGGACTTGTGTTCCGCCAGCATCTTGCGCACATCTTCAATATGCCCCAGGCTTTCATCATAATATATCCTGAACAGCACCGGATCCATATCAAGCTCTTCAGACAGCGACGCCGAGCCTTTGTCATCTGTTTCACTATCCTGTATACGCACGCTATCTTTCAGGTGTTCGTAATCATCATCCTGATCATCTTGTAACGATAATGTTATCGTCTCTTCCCCTTCTCCTTCTCTGTCGGTTATATCCGCAACTGAAAAACTGAGTTCCTCTGTTTCGGTTTCCGAAAACGGTTCAGCAGGCATGCCCTGATCCGTCTCCACCAGCTCAACTTCCGCGCCATCACTGCGCTGTGCTTGCAAGCCTGCAGCTTCGTCTTCCTCGCCCAGGCCTGTTTCGACGCCGGGCAATGACGCGTCTGCCTCTTCCATCAACTCATCGATACTGAAGCTTGCCGCAGTTTCACCTTTACTGCCGTCTGACCCGTCAGCGCCTAAATCAATAACCTCCGCCATCGACACATCCAGTGTATCGCCATCCAGTTCATCAAGAGTTATTTCGCTGAATTCTTCTGTTGAAGCGGACTCTGTCTGTTTGTCAGGCTGCCCATTATTGACAGCTGAAGGCGCCTGCAGGTCAGCTTCTGGCGGCTCGCGTCCTTCAGCCAGCGCATCTGCAGCCGCCATCAGCTCATAAATATTTTCCACCGGCTCACGATTGCCGTTTAACTGCTCGATCAACTGTGGCAACACTGCCAGCGCTTCCTCAACCTTTGACGCCAGTAAATCGGTCGGCTCGATTTTTTTATCCAGCACCCGGTTGAGCATGTTTTCAAATTTCCATGCAAACTCGCCTATCAGTTGTGCGCCGACCAGCCTGCCACTGCCCTTGAGGGTGTGGAAATTTCGTCTTACAGTGGTGAGCGACTCTTCGTCTTCGCGATTGGCAATCCAGCCAGGCAGGGTGGCGTGCATTTCTTCCAACACTTCAACCGCTTCTTCAATGAATATCTCAAGAATTTCCTGATCCGGGTCTTCGCCCAGAATTTCATACTGCTGGTATCCAGCGATGGCAGCTGATGGCGATTCTGCAGCCTGACTTGTTTCTTCAAGCGTTACTGTCTCGACAGCATCATCTTCTGCAGGCTTGTTTTCGGCTGCCCCTCCAGAGGATGTGTCCGGCGTTATCTCCAGACTGACCGGCGCGCGACTGTCATCCTCCTTGTCATTACCGGAATCATCCGCTTCCTTGCCGCCTGTTTCCGCCCTGTCAGCAGGCATGTTGCAGGAAAGCGTAACCTTGTTCAGGATTTCTGCGGCTGCATTGCCCGCACGCAATCCCTGCTCGACGCCCGGGCGGCCTTCAGTCATGGCCTCCAGATAGTATTCAATGGATGTCACCACATCAGCGACACTGTCCTGCTCAGACTCATCCGGCATGTGCCTGTTGGCTTTCAAGGCTACCCGCACATAATCAATCAGTTTTGACAGCTGGTTCTCAATGCTGGCCATCGGCAGCATGGTGGCCATGCCGCGCACTTCTTCAAGCTTTTGCAGAATAACATCAAGTTGACCCTCATCACCCACGCCGGAAGTAAAAGCGAGTATGGCTTCTTTTGCGCCACTGAAGTTTTTCAGGCCTTCGCCAATAACCGTATCCAGCACCTGCCGATACTCTGCTGCAGGGATATTGCTGTCGGCGACAAGGGCGCCGCTATCCGACAAACCTGAGCGCTCCGCAATAAAATTGTCCAGTTCGGACTCTGCGCCAAGCAGGCTGCCGGCAATATCCATCACCGCGTCTTCATCCGCCTGCCTGTCCCCGGCGACCATCGCCTCGATGACTTCTTTTTGCTTGAGGATCGTCTCTCTCGCCGCCCCAAGGCCGAGCATGCCGTAGGTATCGCCTATTCTCATCAGCTGTTCGCTCAACGGCTCCAGCTGCTTCATGTCCTGATCACTGCTGTGCACAAACAGTTCCAACACGTCTTTTACCTGGGCAAGATCTTCACGGATGCCTTGTGACACTGTGTCAAACAGCTCGGTGTTCAGGCCGGCCATGCCGCTGCCTGTCGTTGATACCTCCTCATCTGAAGGCATGATTTCGTCCAGCGCGTAGGCCTGCTTGACCTTGCTGACTTTTTCGCCAGCCGACTCGCTTCGGCCAATGTAATACAGCAGGTTCTTTAACAGTTCCTGCGAATAATCATTGGCAAAGGCGTCTTCACCTTCATCCAGCAGTTGCTTGATCTGCCGATCCACATGCCCCAGCAACATCTTGATGCTGATATTTGTATCCAGCCCCTCTTCACGCAGCGCCTCAATCAGGGCGGCGACTACCATCCATAACTTGCGCACAGCGTGCTGTGAGGTCGCTTTCTCCAGTCTCACCAGCACCGCAGCCATGCGTTGCAGCGCCGCATCAACCTTGTTGTTTTTCAGGAAATCCAGCAGACCTATCTGGTAATGCGTGCGCAGCCGTTTCGCCTGCGCCTGTAACTGCCCAGGCTCATCAGGCATATCCGCCTCATCCAGCCCCAGATCAACATCCTCAATGGCGGGCAGAAACAACACACTTTCTGACAACAGTTTTTCCTTGCGCGCGGTGCGCAAGTCATTCATCAGGGGCAACAACACGATGGGCGCATCCTTGTTGCCAGCCTGAATGCCTTCAAGATAATCCGGCAACTGCAACATGGCTCGCATTAATACATCGAATGCGTCTTCCGGCTTGTCTATTTCACCCGCCAGCTGCGCATTGGCGGTTTCCAGCATTTCTTCCGCCAGCATGGCGGCGCCGTAGACTTCCACCATTTGCAGGGTGCCATAGACGAGCTTGAGTTCATCTATGCATTTTTGCAGCAATGACTCGTCATCGGGCTTTTCTATGTATTCGGACAGCGCAGATTGCGCCTCGGACAATATCGTATCAAGCTGCTTCTTTACCCAGCTGAGGGAGTTGTAATCAATTGTTCCTTCAGTACTCATAGAAGCCAGCTCACCTGATATATGTTACTTGCCTGCGCGTGTATTGCTTTTATGCCTGATTCTCAAGCACGACGGTCTCCATGCTTTCTTCTGACTCGGAGGGCAGCTTGAAGCCGGATACTGAACGACTCAGTTCGGTGGACAATTCATTCAATGCATCCAGCGCGCGCGAGGTTTCTTCTGTGCCTTCCGATGTTTGCAGTGTAATTTCCTGAATCACGGTCATCGACTGCGATACATTGTTCGCGACAATCGACTGTTGTTTCGCTGAATCCGAAATGCCCTGAATCAGTTTCGCCAGTTCGCCGGATACATCCTCAATTTCTTTCAACGCCTCACCAGCGGCCTCGGCCATGGCGGCCCCGCTGACCACGCCGGCGGTGCTGATTTCCATCGATTTCACCGCTTCGTTGGTATCGGCTTGAATCGTATTCACCAGACCTTCAATCTGCTTGGTTGCATTACCGGCGCGTTCCGCCAGACGTTGCACCTCGTCCGCCACCACTGCAAAACCACGACCGGCTTCGCCTGCGGTCGACGCCTGAATCGCGGCGTTCAAGGCCAGAATGTTGGTCTGGTCGGCAATTTCAGTAATCAGGCCCACGATGTCGCCAATCTCCTGTGAAGATTCGCCAAGGCGCTTGATGCGTTTTGAGGTTTCCTGAATCTGTTCACGGATGTTATCCATACTGCTGATGGTCTTGCGCACCACCTCGGCGCCTTTTTGCGCAATTTCCACCGATTTCTGCGCTACCTCTGCTGACTCGGCCGCCTCTTTGGTTACATTCTCCATGGATTCAGCCATATCGGTAATCGCCGCGGACGCCGAAGCAATTTCACGCGCCTGCTTGTTGGAGGCTTCCGCCAGTTCAGCCGCTGTAGACTGCGTGCGCTCGGTAGAGGCGTTAACCTCAACCGCTGTTGAGTTAATGGTGGTTACCAGGGTGCGCAGTGCGTCAATCGTAAAGTTCACCGAGTCGGCGATCGCGCCGGTAATTTCTTCGGTTACCGTGGTGTGCACGGTTAGGTCGCCATCCGCAAGGTTTGCCATTTCATCCAGTAGCCGCAGAATCGCGCGCTGGTTGCGACGGTTGTTTTCCAGCGCTTCTTCCTCGCGCTGGCGGGCGTCCTTGAGGAACAGGAAGCCGCCAATCAAAATCAGCAACACCGCGATGCCGCCGAATATAATGCCAACCAACTGTATCTGATCAAGCAGCTCTGACTGGCCGGTAATCTCATCCTGCAATAACTGCAGCTTGCTTAACAGGTCGGTACTGTCATCACCAATCAGACCTGCGGCATCCTTCACTTCAAACAGCTCGGGCGACAGTTCCAGAATACCCGCAATGTTGTCGCTCACCGCGCTAATCAGCATCGCCACTTCACGCAGTTTGGTTACGGCTTCCTTGTCGGTAACTTTTTCAATGCGCAGCGCTTTTGAACCTTTCAGCAAGCCTTCCAGCACACGGCCAAACAGGGCGGCGTCACGGCCGAACCGGTCCGCCGCCGCGGCGGCTTCTTCACCACCGGCCAACACCTGGTTAAGGTTGTTTTTAATACGTTGTGACAGCATCATCTGGCGACTGGCGAGATAAATCTGGCGTTGTGAGGCTTTTTTGCGCATCAACACGCCCACCACTTCATCAGAATAGGTCAGCATTTGCGGGATAAAGCTGTCGATAACCTGATACAGCTCGCGCACTTCCGAAATCGCCTGCTTGCCACCGAGAATCACTTCGATATCGCCGCGATACCGGCGCCATGAGGCCTCCACCTCATCAAGCACCTGCGAGAATTGCTCCGCCAGTGGTGGGACGCCCTCGGTCGTATTGCCAATGCGATATGTATCCAGTATCCCGTCAAAGCGCGCGCGACTCTGCGCCAGTTTGGTGAAATCATCCTCATTACCGGATGACGCGCCCAGACCGTATGTCGCCATCTGCTGCGATAACAGCAGCTGTTCCGACACCAGCTCGATATGTTTCTGCAAATCACCACGTTTGGCGCCCGCATAATACAGGCTGCCGACCATTGCCAGCACCGATATAACCAGTAACACGGTAAGCACCAACAGTGACTTGTTGACTGATGATTTTTTTCTTTCTGCGCTCATTGGCTTGTCTCTCTTTATATGCAGACTCTTTCGGCCTGCTTTATTTTATATAGATGCTTTGGCAAAACGCTCGTCACGCGACATTTGCACAAAACTGAATACGGGCCAGCATTCCGATTGTTGTTTGAATGCCTTTTTCACATACGGTGTAATGCTTTCGCTTATCTCGGGCAGCTCATCTGTCTCGTCCTTGCGAAGAAAATGGCGCATGCCATATATCTCTTCAACAACAAGACCGGTATTAAAGCCTTTGTAATCGATAACAATCACACGTCCTTTTTGTCGGTGCTGGATATCTTCGCCCAGCACAAAGCCTTTCATATCCAGTATCGGCAGCAGACTGCCGCGCACATTGGCGACGCCAACCACCCAGGATTGCACGCCCGGCACGCTGGTGCATTCAGGCAAATCCAGTATTTCCTTGACTTCATCCATCGCCGCGATCAGTTTGTCATTACCGATACGAAAACCGACGCCCACCCATTCCTGGTCGGATGTATCCGTCGCCGGCAAACCGGATGCGTTTTCCTGGCAGCGCCGCTCAATTTCCAGCAATAAGTCAAACGGATCGCTTGTGCTCACCCTGATGCCTCCCCGTGAGTCTTTGGCTAGCCGGCCAGCGTCATATTGACGTGCTCAATCAATGCTTTTTCCTGTACGGGCTTGACAATGTAATCCTTGGCGCCCTGACGCATCGCCCACACCTTGTCTGTTTCCTGGTCTTTGGTGGTGACAATGATCACCGGAATGGAAGCGGTTTCTGGCAGCTTGGCAAGCTGACGTGTCGCCTGAAAACCATTCATGCCGGGCATCACTACATCCATCAGCACCATATCCGGCTGCATCTGACGCGCTGCTTCTATACCCTCTTCACCAGAGGTCGCCACGGTCACTTCGTGACCATGCTTTTCCAGCATGGTCTGCAACACGTGCACTTCGGTCGGTGAATCATCTACTACGAGTATCTTTGCCATTGTTATTACCAGTTAATCTTTTTTGTTGTTGCGGTTCCTGTCTTCGTCTGCAAACACCCTGAATCGATTATCGATTGATGGCGTGTTCTTTGATTGCTCCGAGCAAATCATCTTTTGTAAACGGTTTAGTCAGGTATTGAGTTGAGCCGACGATGCGGCCACGCGCGCGGTCGAATATACTGTCCTTGCTCGACAGCATGATGACCGGGGTATCCTTGAAAGTGCTGTTGTTTTTAATCAGGGCGCAGGTCTGATAGCCATCCAGACGCGGCATCATGATATCGACAAAGATGATGTCCGGCTTGGATTCCGCAATTTTCGACAGCGCCTCGAAGCCATCTACCGCGGTAAACACTTCGCAGCCTTCTTTTTTCAACAGATTTTCGGCAGTTCGACGTATTGTCTTGCTGTCGTCTATGACCATGACTTTCAGGTCACTAATATCAGCAATTTCTTCTGCCATTGCCATCCCGTTCATTATGTGTTGTAGCCCGTAATACAGTTATAATTTGACTGTAGACCATGATTTAACAGTTAGCAATTATTCTGGATTCAATCAGGTTTTTTGGCGGGAATTTTGCTTGGCGGCAATAACAGGGGCATACACAAACTCCCGACGCAGTCCGGATTCGGGGTAGAATCTTCGCCATGACCCGCAAAATCGGCTTTATTATCGACCCGTTGACCAGCCTGAATCCGGCCAAGGACAGCACTATCGCCATGATGCTGGCGGCGCAACGCCGTGGCTGGGAAATTCACGCCATACAGCAGGCGGATTTATTCTGCGCCGGCGAAAATGAAAACATTTCGTTACATGCCGGCACGGCAGTCATCAAGCTGGATCCGGTGCTGGCCTGCAAAAACAGCTGGTACAAGCTCACCTCCCGTCAGCAAATAGCCCTGACCGATTTCGATGTGGTGATGAT
Source organism: Gammaproteobacteria bacterium (assembly GCA_026995045.1). Taxonomy (GTDB): domain Bacteria; phylum Pseudomonadota; class Gammaproteobacteria; order SZUA-229; family SZUA-229; genus S139-92. Next base: position 29,675 of record JALWPK010000143.1, read on the forward strand.
GCGCAAGGATCCGCCGTTCGACATGGAGTACATCAACACCACCTACCTGCTGGATCTGGCTGCACAGGCGGGCGTGCTGGTAGTGAACCCGCCTGCGGCGCTGCGCGATTTCAACGAAAAAATGTTCATCACCCGCTTCCCGCAGTGCTGCGCGCCGATGCTGGTCAGCCGCGACCCGGTGCGTCTGCGCACATTTGTGGAGCAGCACGGCGATGTCATCATCAAACCGCTGGACGGCATGGGCGGCGCGGAAATCTTCCGCCTCACGCCCGGCGACGCCAACCTGTCGGTCATTCTGGAAACCGCCAGCCGCGGCGGCGGCAAAACCCTGATGGCGCAGCTGTACATTCCCGCAATCATGCAGGGCGACAAGCGCATTCTGTTGATCGACGGCGAGCCGGTTCCCTATGCGCTGGCGCGCATACCCGCCAAAGGCGAAACCCGCGGCAACCTCGCCGCCGGCGGCAGCGGCAAGGGCGTGGAGCTGACCGAACGTGATCGCTGGATCTGTTCACAATTGTCCGACACACTGAAAGCCGAAGGCATCCTGTTCGCCGGCATCGATGTGATTGGCGATTACCTCACCGAAATCAACATCACCAGCCCTACTTGCATCCGCGAACTGGACAGACAGTACAGCCTCGACATCGCCGGCGACCTGATGGATGCGATAGCCGCAAGACTGGTATGATGTTTTTGCCACAGAGGCGCAGAGCCCGCAGAGAATTTATATTGCTGCGCCACAAAGGCGCGAACAACACAAAGAGAATCTGTTTATTACTTGGAAACACGTGAACCGGTATGGTTTTCCTGCGCTCCGTTCACACAATATCTCTGCGGCCTCTGCGTCTTGGCGCCTCTGCGTTGAACTATCTGCTACCCGCCGCCCTGCTGCTGGCCGGCTGCGCCACCCCTGTCAGCCAACACAAACACACGATTTTTGTTTTCGGCACGCTGATTGAAATCACCCTGGCCGATGTGAATGAGACGCGGGCCGAACAGGCCTTCCTCGAACTGGACGGCGCCTTCCAGCGATGGCACCGGCAATGGACGCCGTGGCAGGACAGCGACCTCAGCCGCGTCAACGCGGCGCTGCAACAGGGCAATAGCATCCCCCTGCCCGCCAGCATCGAGCCATTGATTGTGCAGTCGCAAACACACTATATAAACAGCGACGGCCTGTTCAACCCCGCCATCGGCAAACTGATCAAACTGTGGCGCTTTCATGAATTTGACCAGCCCGGTATTCATCCGCCGGACGCCACGCGCCTCAAACAACTGGTTGCCGCCAAGCCCGCCATCACCGATATTCGCATCGACAATCACATCGCCAGCAGCGGCAACCCGGCGGTCGACCTCAACTTCGGCGCCTTTGCCAAGGGCTACGCCATCGGCCTGGCGATGCGGCAACTGCACGACAAAGGGATTCACAACGCCGTTATCAACGCTGGCGGCGACCTCACCGTCGCCGGCAAAATCGGTGAACGCGAATGGCGCATCGGCATCCGCCATCCACGCAGCGAAGGCATTATCGCCAGTCTGAATGTCCACCCCGGCGAAAGCGTGTTCACTTCCGGCGACTACGAACGTTTTTATCTCTATCAGGGCAGGCGTTACCATCACATCCTCGACCCGCGCACAGGCTACCCGGCAACCGGCGCCAGTTCGGTCACCGTTATCGACAGCGACCCCGGCAAGGCCGACGCCGCCGCCACCGCGCTGCTGATTGCCGGCGCGCAGGACTGGCAGCGCATCGCGCGGCAGATGGGGATTAAATATGTCATGCTGATTGACCAGCAAGGTGTGATTTACATGAACCCGGCGATGGCTGCGCGCATCCAGTTTGAAATCGAGCCACCGCCGCGCATTCTGACCAGTCAACGCCTATAATCAATGTGTATACGCCACTGTAACTGCCGACTGCGCAAATGAGTCATAAAAAAATCATTCACCCGAACCAGAAAGATGCTGCGCTGAATCCACCGTCAGTCGGCGATGGCGATCGCCTCGGCATGACCTTTTTTCTCGCCGCCACACTGCACGCCATGCTGATACTGGGCGTCACCTTCAGCCTGTCGCCGCAGGCCAATGAAAATCCGCCAGCGCTGGATATTATTCTGGTGCAAACCAGCAACCCGTCCGCAGCCGATGACGCCAAATTCCTCGCCCAGGTTTCCCAGCAGGGCGGCGGCGACACCGACAAAAATGTGCGACCGCAGGATCTGTTCACCGCGCCCAGCCTGTCACAGCAACCCGGCATGGCGCTGCAAACCGCGCAGACCGAACAGGCGCAGCGCCAGTCCGTTGAGCAACAACAATTGCTGCTGGCCAAAGCGTCCGACTACCGGGTCAACAGCGACGAGCGCATCGACAGCGAAAACCCGCAGCAAAACGAGCAAACCCGCAACCGCGTGGAAGCTACCCAGGTGGCGCGGCTGGCGCAGGAAATCAACAATCGCATTGAAACCGGCTCGCGCAGCGACAAGGTGAAATACCTCAATTCCAGCACAAAGGAATTCACCCCGGCGCAATACATGCGCGAGTGGATCAACCGCGTCGAACGCATCGGCAATCTCAATTACCCCGACCAGGCGCGCCGTGAAAAACTCAGCGGCACGCTGATTCTTGACGTGGTCATCAACGCCCGTGGCGAACTGGTGAAAACCGACCTGCGCCGCTCATCCGGCCACAAGGTGCTGGACGACGCCGCGCGCCGCATCGTGCAACTGGTCGCGCCCTACTCGCCGTTTCCGGCAAAACTTAAGGACGAAGCCGATGTCATACATATTACCCGCAGCTGGGAGTTTTTGAATACGAACACACTGACAACGCACTGACAAGTAAACGATGCAACAAACCAACCTGACCAATCATTTCATCATCGCGATGCCGGATCTGAATGATCTGAATTTTGACCGCAGCGTCACCTACATCTGCGAACACGATGAAAACGGCTGTTTCGGCATCGTCATCAACAAGGAAACCGACCTCAAGGTAAAAGAAATCATCGAGCAAATGGACATTCCTGTCGATGACAGCAACGAGGCTAACAACAAGAACGTATTCCTCGGCGGCCCGGTGCACCCGGGACGCGGCTTCATCCTGCACAGCCCGGCCGGCGAATGGGGATCCAGCCTGAAAGTGAACGACAACATTGCGCTGACCACATCAAAAGACATTCTCGAAGCCATCGCCCGCGACGAAGGCCCGGAGCAAAGCATCGTCGCGCTCGGCTATGCCGGCTGGGGACCGGGACAACTCGAAGCCGAACTCGCCGCCAACAGCTGGCTGAGCTGCCCGGCGGAAGAACAAATCATTTTCAAAACCCCGGCAGCCGAACGCTGGCAGGCCGCCGCCAACCTGCTCGGCGTCGATCTCAGCCTGCTCAGCCACGATGCGGGGCATGCCTGAGGTTTTTGCTTACCACAGAGACACGGAGACGCAGAGGTTTTTTTACTGGTTGATGAACCATTGATTTATAGGAGCGACTTTAGCCGCGAACATACAACTTCAGCAAGCCAGGTGTTTGTGGATAGCGCCGTTCGTGGCTGAAGCCACTCCTGCGATTATATTCTCAGCGTTCTCTGTGGCCTCGGTGGCAAAATAAACGCCATGTCACAACCCATAGAGCTAGAGATTTCTCCCTACGGTCGAAGTGACGCCAAAGCCCAAAAAGAAAAACCTCTGCGCCTCCGTGTCTCTGTGGTAAACAAAACAACCACCACGTGCTGTGGCAAAATCACCACATGACTATCACCACCGTTCTCGGTTTCGATTTCGGCCACAAACGCATCGGCGTCGCCACCGGGCAAACCATCACCTGCACCGCCACGCCGCTGACCACGCTCGCCGCCAGCGCCGATGGCGCGCACTGGCCGCAAATCGACGAGCTGGTGCGGCAATGGAAGCCGGATGCGCTGCTGGTGGGCATCCCCTACCTGCTCGATGGCAAGGAAACCGAAATGACCCAGGCCACGCGCGATTTCAAACACCAGCTGGAGCAGCGTTTTGCGCTGCCGGTGGTGCTGGTGGATGAAACCCTTAGCTCCTACCAGGCCGAGGCGATGCTGAAACAAAACATGAAAATAGACCAGCACAACAAGGCCGAGATTGATAAAATGGCGGCCGCTGTCATCGTGCAGGGATGGCTCGACCAGCAATAACGCAATCGGGAACTCGGGAGCTTATGCAAGACCTTGCCAAACCGGAAATCCTTCTGGCGCAACTGGCAGAACAAATCACCACCACGCTCAATGACCGGGCGATTGCACAGCCGTTGATGGTCGGAATTCACACCGGCGGCGTATGGGTCGCCGAATACCTGCACCAGGCGCTCAAACTCGACGAACCGCTGTCGACGCTGGACATCAGTTTTTACCGCGATGATTTCTCCCGCATCGGCATGAATCCCAAAGTCAAACCCTCGCAACTGCCGCCCCATGTCGACGACCGCCACATCGTGCTGGTCGATGATGTGATGCACACCGGCCGCACCATTCGCGCCGCGATGAACGAGCTGTTTGACTATGGCCGCCCCGCCAGCATCGTGCTCGCGGTGCTGGTCGAGCGCAATGGCCGCGAACTGCCGATACGCCCTGATGTCGCCGCGCTGCAACTCGAACTCAAGCCGGAACAGCACATCAAGCTGACCGGGCCGCAGCCGCTGCAACTGGTGCTGACATGAACAAGTCCGGCAAAGTCTCGCAACTGGCGAAAGACGACTGGAACATCCAGCTCGACGCCCATGGCAGGCTCAAACATTTCCTCACCATCGAGGGGCTGGGCACCGAAATTCTCAACACCATTCTCGATACCGCCGAAAGTTTCGCCAGCGTCAACGACCAGCATGTGAAAAAAGTGCCGCTGCTGCGCGGCAAAACCATCGCCAACCTGTTTTTCGAAGCCAGCACCCGCACCCGCAACACGTTTGAACTGGCGGCCAAGCGCCTGTCCGCCGATGTGCTCAACATCAACATCAGTACCTCGGCCACCAGCAAGGGTGAAAGCCTGCTCGACACCCTGCAAAACCTGCAGGCGATGCAATGCGACATGTTTGTGGTGCGCCATGCCGACTCCGGCGCGGCGCATTTCATGGCGCGGCACGTGGCCGAGCATGTCAGCATTATCAACGCCGGCGACGGCTGCCATTCGCACCCCACCCAGGCGATGCTCGACATGTTCACCATCCGCCGCCACAAGGGCGCCGACTTCGGCGGCCTGCGCGTCGCTATTGTCGGCGACATTCTGCACTCGCGGGTGGCGCGCTCGCAGATTCATGCGCTCAACACGCTCAACACCGGCGATGTGCGCATCATCGCGCCGACCACGCTGATTCCGGCGGAGGTGGAAAACATGGGCGTGAGCGTGTTCAACGACATGGACGAAGGCATCCGCGATGCCGACGTCATCATCATGCTGCGGCTGCAAAAAGAACGCATGCAGGGCGCGCTGCTGCCCAGCGAGGCCGAGTTCTACCAGCTCTACGGCCTCACCGAGCGGCGCATGCAACGGGCCAAACCCGACGCCATTGTGATGCACCCCGGCCCTATCAACCGCGGCGTGGAAATCGAATCCAGCGTCGCCGACGGCTCGCAATCGGTGATACTGAATCAGGTGACCTACGGCATTTCGGTGCGCATGGCGGTGATGTCGATGGTGCTGGGGCGCGAAGCGGCTGCAATGGAGGCGGAGGCATGAGCCACATCCTGATTAAAAACGCCCGCCTGCTCGACCCGCACAACAATGTCGACGCCGCCACCGATATCGAAATCAAAAACGGCGTCATCAAGGCCATTGGCGGGACAACCAGCGAGGCCGCAACCGTAATCGACGCCAGCGACAAGCTGGTGTGCCCCGGACTGGTCGACCTGTGCGCGCGCCTGCGTGAGCCGGGCGAGGAGCACAAGGCCGACATCCACAGCGAAACCATCGCCGCCAGCCGCGCCGGCGTCACCACGCTGTGCATTCCGCCCGACACCGACCCGGTGATCGACGAGCCGTCGGTCATCGATTTGATCAACCATAAATCAGAACACGCTGCGCACTGCAACATCGTCACCCTGGGTGCGCTCACTGAAGGCCTGGCCGGCGAGCGGCTGGCGGAAATGGCGGCGCTGCGCGAGGCCGGCTGCGTTGGCGTCAGCAACGCCCATCAGCCGGTGGACAACACCATGGTGCTGCGCCGCGCCTACGCCTATGCCGCCAACTGCGGCTTCACCGTGCATATCACCCCGGACGACCACTGGCTGAGCAAGAACGGCGTCGCCCACGAAGGCGCCATCGCCACCCGCCTCGGCTTGCAGGGCATTCCGGTTTCCGCCGAAACCACAGCGCTGGCGCGGGTGCTGGAGCTGGTGGCCGAAGCCGGGGTGAAGGCGCACATCGGCCGCCTTTCCAGCGCGCAGGGCGTGGACATGATTCGCCGCGCCAAGGATCGCGGCCTGGCGGTGACCGCCGATGTCAGCGCCCACCAGCTGCATCTCACCGAATACGATATCAGCACTTTCAACCCCAATTGCCATGTGCTGCCGCCATTGCGCAGCCAGCGCGACATGGAGGCGCTGCGCCGTGGCGTGGCCGATGGAACCATCGACGCGATTTGCTCCGACCACCAGCCGCACAACATCGACGCCAAGCAGGCGCCGTTCGCCAGCACCCAGCCCGGCATCTCGGCGCTGGAAACCCTGCTGCCGCTGACGCTGAAACTGGCGCATGACAATGTGCTGGAGCTGAAAACCGCGCTGGCCGCGCTCACCGCCAATCCGGCCGGTATTCTCGGCCTGAACCGTGGCCAGCTGAAACCCGGCGCGCCCGCAGACCTGTGCATCATCGACCTCAACGCCGAATGGACTTTCGACAGCACCGCCATGCACAGCCGCGGCCACAACACGCCGTTTGATGGCTGGATGTTTCAGGGACAGGTCAGCACCACCATACTCAACGGCGAAGTTATCGCCGACCGTGAGCAGCACACATAATCCTTTCCACTGCGAATGAAGCCCACCCCCCGGTTCGCGCATGCCAATGTAAGCAGCCCATGGAAAAAACCATCGTTATTCTCGGCCTGTTCATCTGGTTCGCGCTGGCCTTCAATGGCGGCGTGGGCGCATCCTTTGTGAACTATGCCATGCTTGCCTGTGGCATGCTGCTGATTGTTGCCGGCAGCTGGCGATTGCTCAAACTGCGCCGGCGAACTGCCCGCGCAATCTGCGCCACTGCGATACTGGCCTACCTGCCGATGATCTGGCAACGCACGCAGTTTCAGTTCGATACAGACTGGGTGGGTTTCGGTTTTGACGCCTTCTTTATCGCGCTGATGCTGCTGTTTGTTTTGCGCCGCCCTGAGGATAAACAGCTGAGCTAATGCGCATGAAGCCGATCAGGGGCATAGCATCCGGTTGAGTGATTGTCAGAAGATAACTAGCTCATAATGATATTTTTGCTAGTTTTGCACCCGCACGCGTTGCATAATACATCTCTGAACCCTGAGAATTATAGTCTAAGCGCAACAACCCAAGCTCAACCAAGGTGTTTAGGTCGTCATGTAAGAACATTTCCTCTTTGTAGTCAATTTGTTTGCCATTACTTGGTATTAACAACGCCCTTCTGTTCATTGCTTTTGACACAAAAAAATATTCCGTTTGATTGTTTTGCATTTGAGTGATTATTGATAATGCCTGTTCGGACAGCTCAACATTAGGGACAAGAGAAGCAGCCAGATCCGTAAGGTCGGGGATACGGCTAGCTATTAATGCCATCGTTTCTCCAAGATCATTAAGTTTGTCATGAAGCTCTTCATTGTGCAGATTGAGCAAGGCTTTAATACTTGCTGCGGTAGTAGCATTCTGCTCTATTGATTGAGCTAGCTCTTGATGATTGTGTTCTAACAACCAAGATATGAACTCAGTAAGTTCTGAAATACTATCCGACTGCCTCCCACTAGAAAATGCTGATAAGAGTCCAACTATTGTTGCAAATGCTGATGCTTCTGTAATCATTCTTTCTTCTTCACCCGCATGATTAGCAAGGCATTTACAGCTTGCCTTTTATTCACTCTTCCATTTGATCGAACAACCCATGCTCGGAATCTGCTCCGCCGGCCCCTTGCCGGTTGCGGCGACCTGCTTCATCGCCTCGAACAGGTCGCGTCGCACGTCCGGGTCGGCGGCCTGTTTGCGGCTGGCGTCGAGGCGGCCGCGGTATTGCAGCTCAAGGTCGGCGTTGTAGCCAAAAAAGTCAGGCGTGCAGACTGCGCCGTAGTCTTTCGCCACCTGCTGGGTTTCGTCGAACAGGTAGGGGAAGGGAAAATCGAACTGCCCGGCGATTTTTTTCATGTTATCGAACGAGTCTTCTTCATACTCGCTCGGGTCGTTGGACATGATGGCGACGCTGTTGACGCCCAACTGCTGCAGTTCGCGCGCATCGCGCACTATGCGGTCGCGGATGGCTTTGACATAGGGGCAGTGATTGCAGATGAACATCACCAGCAGGCCGTTTTCGCCACGGCAATCCTGCAGACTCCAGGTTTTGCCGTCGACGCCGGGCAGGGAAAAATCGATTGCCGGTTTGCCGAAATCACAGACCGGGGTTTCCAGACTGACCATGTGTTACCTCTTGATTGAATTGGGTTGTTACTTGAACGGAAAGAAATCCATCGGCCGCGACATCTGATGCATGTCGTAATCCATACGGTGCATGCTGCCGGTCATGTGGTTGACCGCGTTTTGCATCACGCCGACACTTTCATCCATCGACCCCAGATCGCTCGCCATGCTGCCGACATCTTCGCGCATCAAGCCGATATTACCCACCATATTACGCATATCTTCGCGCATCATGTAGGTATTGTTGTCCATTTGCGCCAGCGTGCCCGCCATTTGCGGCAGCACCGTGACCGAGTCGGTCATGGTCGCCAGATGCGCGTCGATGCTGGCCATTTTACGGTTTACTGCATCGAAATTGGCCTCCATACTCTGCATATTTTTTTGACATTTGCGTCATGTGCCCGGTCATGCGGCTGAAATCACTCGCCATGGTGGTAATCAGGTAGGCCATCACCACGCCCAGAATCAGCACGCTGAGCATGCCGAGGCGGATAATCTGGGTGGTGCGCCGGCCAATGCGAATACTCATCTGGTGCGTATATTCCATCGACTGACGGAAATCTTTCATCGTTTCGGAGACAATTTCAGCAATCTCTTCTGCCGATTTTTCTGAAGCCATGCGTTGCCCTGCCGTTATCCGTTCATACCCGGCGCGAATATTACCTTTGCGCCAGCGTCTAATATAAATGATATAGGAAAATCAGCAACATCGGTGACATTTTGCAAGTATCCCCTAGCGATAATCGTGCCACTTATTTTGTCATTCATAAAGCAATTTTCAGCCTTTGCGCTGGTCATAAAATACACTAATTGTTAAAATGGTGGATTCCGTTTGGGGCGTTCCCGGCGGATTCAGACAGGGTTTTGGGGAATCGATGAGTACGTCAGCACAACAGACTATGCAGCAAGAGCAACAATCACAACTTAAAATTCTGATTGCCAAGGGCAAGGAACAGGGTTACCTGACCTATGCCGAGGTGAACGACCACCTGCCCGAGGGTATTGTAGACCCTTCCCAGGTGGAAGACATCATCAATACCATCAACGACATGGGCATCACGGTTTCCGAGAACCCGCCGGAAGCCGAATCGCTGGTGCTGACCGACAACCAGGTCGCCGACGCCGATGATGAAACCACCGAGGAAGCCGTGGCTGCGCTGGCTTCCATCGAAACCGAACTGGGCCGCACCACCGACCCGGTGCGCATGTACATGCGTGAAATGGGCAGCGTGGAGCTGCTCACCCGCGAGGGCGAAATCGAAATCGCCAAACGCATCGAGGAAGGCCTGAAACAGGTGCTGGAAGCGCTGTCCACCAACCCGCATACCGTCGGCCATGTGCTCGGCCTGTGGGAAAAGGTCGAAGCCGGTGAAATGCGCATGCACGATCTGGTCGCCGACTTCCACAAGAGCGACGAAGAACTCGACCGCCTCGCGGAAGAAGCGCTGGCCAACGCCGCGCGCGAAGCCGAACTGGCCGCCGCCGGCAAGGCCAGTGAAAAAGAAGACGTGGTCGACACCGGCCCGGATCCGGACAAGGTCAAAAAACAGTTCAGCAAAATCAAGCGCGCCTATACCCGCGTGATGAACGCCATCAAGAAGGAAGAAGGCAAAGAGGCCATCGACAAGGCGCGCGCCTCCATGTCCGCCGCCTTCCTCGGCTTCAAATACCCGCCGGCCATCGTCACCAAGCTGACGCTGGATCTGCACGCCACCATCGACCGCATCCGCAAGCTGGAGCGCCACATTCTCGATCTGGCGGTCAACCGCGCGCACATGCCGCGCAAAATCATGATTACCACCTTCCCGGACAACGAAACCAATGTTGACTGGATTGACCAGTATTGCGAAGGCCACGAGTATTCCGAAAAACTGCGCGAGCTGGCGCCGGAAATCAAGATTGCCCAGCAAAAACTGATGGTGCTGGAGTACGACTACGGCCTCAGCATCGCCGACATCAAGGAAATCAACCGCAAGATGTCCATCGGTGAAGCCAAGGCGCGCCGCGCCAAGAAAGAAATGGTGGAAGCCAACCTGCGCCTAGTGATTTCCATCGCCAAAAAATACACCAACCGCGGCCTGCAGTTCCTCGACCTGATTCAGGAAGGCAACATCGGCCTGATGAAAGCGGTCGACAAGTTCGAATACCGCCGCGGCTACAAATTCTCCACCTACGCCACCTGGTGGATTCGTCAGGCGATTACGCGCTCGATTGCGGATCAGGCGCGCACCATCCGTATTCCGGTGCACATGATTGAAACCATCAACAAGCTCAACCGCATCTTCCGCCAGATGTTGCAGGAAATGGGCCGCGAGCCGACGCCGGAAGAGCTGGCGGAAAAAATGGAAATGCCGGAAGACAAGGTGCGCAAGGTGCTGAAAATCGCCAAGGAGCCGATTTCGATGGAAACCCCGATCGGCGACGACGAAGATTCACATCTGGGCGACTTTATCGAGGACACCAACATCCTCGCGCCAATGGAATCCGCCACTGGCGAGTCGTTGCGCGAGTCCACCCGCGACATCCTCACCACGTTGACCGCGCGCGAGTCCAAGGTGCTGCGCATGCGTTTCGGCATCGACATGAACACCGACCACACGCTGGAAGAAGTCGGCAAGCAGTTCGATGTCACCCGTGAACGCATCCGCCAGATCGAAGCAAAGGCGCTGCGCAAACTGCGTCATCCCAGCCGCGCCGAGCATTTGCGGAGTTTCCTCAGCGACGACAGCTAGGCTTTTTGACGACAGCGAAGGACTGGGAAAACCAACGCCGAGGCGCAAGGACGCAGAGGACGCGAAGGTGTTTTTTTGCCACAGAGGCCTCAGAGAACACGGAGAATGGAATCGTAGGAGCGGCTTCAGCCGCGAACAGGCGATTTCAACAAACCCGGTATTTGCGGATACCGTATTTCGCGGCTGAAGCCGCTCCTACAAAAAACCTTTTCCTCCTTTGCGCCTTTGCGGTGCATTTAAATCAAAACCGCCACAAATCCACCTGCTGGAACTGCACCCGCGCGTCATCGGGGTGATCACCCAGCGCCACCGCCACCACGTGCCCAGGCGTCGCCCGCAAGCCGTAAAACCGCCAGTCCCCGGCAGCGTGCTGCGGCGCCGCCTCATCGAAACACAGGCGCGCCCGCCACTGCTCGCGCTCCGCATCCTGCAACTCAAACCAGAATTGCCGCGAGGAGGCCGATAATCCGGTTCCCAGCGCCTTCACATAAGCCTCGCGCAGGGTCCAGTACTGAAAAAAACGCAGCCGGTACGCTGCATCGTCACATCCACGCAACTGTTGCAACTCCGACTCGGCAAACATGCGCTGCGCCACACCGGGCAAACGATTGCGCCGCTGTATGTTTTCCACATCCACGCCGCACAGCGGCTCGGCGGAGACCATACAGGCGCACAAACCCTGTGTATGACTGAGATTGAAATACAACCCCGCCCGCCCCGCGAGCGACGGCCGGCCATGCGCATTACTCTCAAACCGCCACTGCTGCGGCGGCGTATTGCTGTAGCGCGACAACACCTTGCGCAGCAAGGCGTGCGCCGTCAGAAAACGGTTGCCGTCCTGCTCAAACACAAAGCGGCGATAGCGCGCCAGCTCCTCAGCCGACAACAACGCCAGATACTGCTCCCGCTCCCCAGCCGACAACACCTCGCCGCCGTCGCACAGCCACACATGCGCGCCAGCCCGCAAGGCCTGATGCGCCTCATCGACAGCCAGAGACAACAAATTGCCTTCAACTACACTCATCGCCGCAATCCTACCGTATTCCCTGCGGGCTTGCGCCAATGGTGCTTCAGGCATCTCTATCGGCTATAATCGCGGCTCCATAATGCCTGTTGCCTGGGGTGCAGCGGGATACATCTACATTCCCCATCTGTTACAGGGCCCGTAGCTCAGTTGGTTAGAGCATCCGACTCATAATCGGCAGGTCGACAGTTCGAGTCTGTCCGGGCCCACCATTTCCTTGCAGTCACACCAGTGACTCGCTGTATACTGACAAGTCTATGGCAAACATCACCACCGAACCCGATGGCAAAAAACGTTGCAGCTGGTGCAGCGCCTCACCGGATTATATTGATTACCATGATAACGAATGGGGTTTCCCGGTGGATGATGACCGGCGTTTGTTTGAGAAGATTTGCCTGGAAAGTTTTCAGTCGGGCTTGAGCTGGCGTACGATTCTTGCCAAGCGGGAAAACTTTCGCAAGGCGTTTCACAATTTTGATTTCAACAAGGTGGCGCGCTTTACCCAGCGCGATATCAATCGCCTGCTCAAGGACAAAGGCATTGTGCGCCACCGAGGTAAAATCGAGGCCACCATCAACAACGCCAAACGCGCCTGTGAGATGGTGAAGCAGGAAGGTTCGCTGGCGGCGTTTTTCTGGCGTTATGAGCCCGACCCGAAAAAGCAGGAGAAGCCGCAAACCGTATCCACCACGGATGAATCGGTTGCGTTATCGAAAGAGCTGAAAAAACGCGGCTGGAAGTTTGTCGGCCCGACCACGGTGTATGCGTTTATGCAGGCGATGGGGCTGGTGAATGACCATGTAAAAGACTGCATTGGCTGGAAGAAAGTCGAGTCGGCGCGCAAAAAGTTCAAACGGCCGGTGGGTGACGGGTAAATTCACCACAGAGACACGGAGGCGCGGAGTTGTTTTTGTGTCAGGATATTACCCAGGCTACATATAGCATGATGCATCTATAATAATCACCCTGGCGCTACACAGAGCGTCATGCGCGCCAGCAAAAAATCTCTGCGCCTCCGCGCCTCCTTGTGAAAAAGATGTTAAAAAACGCCTATTCCAGTTCTTCATCCACCAGCGAGGCGTAGGCCAGGCTGTCGCGCAGTTCGCGGATTTCTTCGTGGATGCTTTCTTCCGGCTCGACTTTCTCTGCTTTGCGGCGCACCGGACGGCCATGCTTTTTCTCATAGGCCCGCTCCAGTTTGTTTATCATCGCCTCCATTTCATCAGCCGGGAAATCTTTCATTTCCAGATAGCTGTACAATGCCTTGAATGGGTCGAACGGGTAGGACTGGAAGCGGTCGGCATAGATTTCGACCATGTGCCAGAACATCGGCCGCACCTTGCTGACTTCGAGATAGCGATCCATCAGCACATCGCGGATGGCTTCGCCCAGGGTGTCGATGGAGTCGGGTTTGTAGGGGGTGTATTCGTAGCGCGACTTGCGGCTGCGCGACAGCGAAATATCATGCCGTGTGCTGCGCTTGCTGCGCGCTGCCGCATTGCTGCTGATCAGTGTTAGCACATCGGATTTCATATTCGTCTGCTTCGTTTTTTTAACATTCAGGTTGAAGTTTCACCGATACCTTGCGGTTGTGAAAGGCTTTATCACCACCGCCCGTCGGTTGATACCATTTTGTGCCGACGCGTGGTTTTAATCAATCCCCTGCAGAGGATAACGGCGGCAAATCCCGGCTGTCGAAATTATTAACAAAAATTGATGGAGTTTTAGCCATTTTTGATAGAAATATCGTCGAATCGCCTTACACATTATATTGATTCCATATAGATGATTTCACCTATGTTCATGTTTATAAAGGAAATACACAAGTCGTGTATGGTTCTTGCATGAGCTTCACTGCTGAAGAAAACCCATGGGCGCGGGCGCGCCAGGCCACAGGAGCGATACCGCCATCATAAATCAGCCCCAGGCTGGTTGTGCGTAAAACAATGTAAAACTGATGCGTCAAACTGCAAAACAGATATTGCTGAAAACCGATATCGACAAACTCCCGAGTTTGCCGCACAGTTTGCTGTCGTTGCTGGAAATGTGCCATGCCGAAACCCTGCCGCTGGATCGGCTGGCTTCGCTGCTGCGCTACGATCCAGCGCTGCATATCCGCGTGTGCGCCAGCATGCACCACAGCGGGCTGGATTTCACAAACGAGAAAATGGTCGATGCGCTGGCCAAACTCGACCGCAACCGGCTGCAAAGCATCGCCACCAATGCCGCCACCCAGCAGTTTTTCTCGCGCATCAGCCATGAGCGCACCGAGTTCATCAAGCAACACTGGCAGCATTCCCTGTTATGCGCCCACATTGCCGAGGCCATCGCCGCCGAAATGGACTACGCCAACCCGGAAGAAGCCTATCGCGCCGGCCTGCTGCACGACATCGGACAACTGATTCTGGAGGGCGCCTTTCCCAACAAATACACCCACACTTTCGCCCAGTTGAGCGAGGACAAGCACTTTCATCACCTGGAACTGGAGGAGTTTGAAACCACGCATCAGGAAGTCGGCTCGGAGTGCCTGCGCAAGCACGGTTGCGACCCGTTTGTCGCTGATGCGGTGCTGTACCATCACGAACGTCCTGGCAGTATGCTGGATGCGCACCCTCTGACGCGCATTGTGCATGTCGCCAATCTGTTCAGCAGTGCGTATTTCAAGGAAAGCGAAGCCGATGCCTACAAAGCTGCGGATATGCTGCTGTCGCTGGGCAAGCGGCCTCTGCAAAAGATTCACAAACAGTCGCAGCAGGCGGTGGCGCAAATTGCCAAGTCGCTGGAAATCGAGATTCCGGAAGACGGCATCGATGGCGACACCGCCAAGCAAATCATCTCGCGTGAGCAGAACAAGCAACTGTTGCTGGCCGAGCAGATTCGCAACATCGCCCTGCTCGACAGTGTCAACCAGACGGTGGCGCGCAATGCGCACAAGGACATCGGCAGCATCACCCGCGAGCAGTGCCAGTTGCTGTTCGGCGTCAGTGACTGCATTCTGTTTTTGTACGACCCGGCCACCGACTGTCTGCGAGCGATGACCGTGACCAGCCATTCGCACTTGAATGAGCTGGCCATTCCTCTCGAATCCGGCCGCAGTCTGCTGACCGATTCCCTGCTGCAAAAACAGACCATTTCCTCTTTCGATTACAACTATCCCGACCTCAGCGTCATCGACCGCCAGCTCATCGACCTGTACGAAAAACAGGGCATGATGTGCCTGCCGATGATTCTGGAAAACCAGCCGGTGGGCTGCATCGCCATGGCGGTAGACGAAGTCCAGCAAAGCTTTTTGCAGCGACCGACCACGGTCACCCTGCTGCGCCAGTTCGCCAACACCATGGCCAGCGCACTGCTTACCGCCGGCCGCGTCACCCATGTGGAAGGCGCGCACAAAAGCAGCAACAGCGACCTCGACCGTCGCATGCACGAGGTGGTGCACGAGGTTCGTAACCCCTTGAGTATTATCAATAATTATCTGGAAATTCTGAGTTTCAAGCTGGAAAGCGAGAACCCGGCGCAGGAAGAAATCCGCATTATCAAAACCGAAATCGAGCGCGTCAGCAGTATTATCAGCCGCCTCACCAGTGATGAAACCAGCAGCGACCTGGCAACCGAAGTCGATATCAACAAACTGGTCAGCGAACTCACCCAAATGTTCCAGTCATCGCTGATCGCCGACAAAAACATTCATCTGAAACTGTCGCTGGACGAGCATATCGCGCCCATCACCAGCAACGCCAACGCCATCAAGCAGATTTACACCAATCTTATTAAAAACGCCACCGAGGCGCTGCCTGCAGATGGCGAAATCATGGTCTACACTCTGGATAACGTAAACGTCGACGGCAAGGAGTATATCGAATTGTCAGTTGTCGACAACGGACCGGGCATTCCAGCAGACATACTGCCGAAACTGTTTTCTCCTGTTGAAACCACCAAGCCAGGAGAACACGCAGGTCTTGGCCTCACCATTGTCAAAAACCTGGTGAGTGAACTGAACGGTTCAATACGCTGCAGCAGCAGCGACAGGGGGACAGGTTTTTACGTGCTTCTTCCCAAAAACTGAAGACAAGCAGCACAACTCAATATTGTGCGCCACAGATTGAACAAAGGCGCTGGCCTTTGCACAAATGAGTGAAAACATGAGCAGTAGCGACCAAAAAATTCTTCTTGTAGACGATGACCCCGTCGTACTACGCAGTCTCAAAGATTTACTGGCCACACGCGGCTACAAATCCGATTCCGCCATCGGCGGACAGGAAGCCATCTGCCGCCTGGACAGTAACGAATACGACCTGGTGCTGCTCGATTTGCACATGCCCTATGTCAATGGCCATGACGTGATGGCACATATCAAGGACAACAAGCTCGACACCTCGGTCATTGTAGTCAGCGGCGAAACCTCATTCGAAGCCGCGCGCGACGCCTGCGCCAAGGGCGCCTACGATTTTCTGCGCAAACCCTATGCCACCGAAGAACTCATCATCACCATTCACAATGCGCTGAAAGAAAAGCGGCTGGAAAAAAACAACAAAAAGATGAACGCGCAGCTGCGCGAGTCCGAGCGCCTGCACCGCTATCTGGTCAACACTTCGCCGGACATTATCTACATACTCGACAAGGATGGTCATTTCACCTTTATCAACGAACGCATCGAAACCCTGCTCGGCTTTGAAAAAACCGAGTTGATTGGCAAGCACTATTCCATTCTCGTGCATCACGACGATCTGGAAGCGGCCAAATATGTTTTCAACGAACGCCGCATCGGCAAACGCGCATCCACCAATGTGGAGTTGCGGCTGAAGTGCAAGGACGATGGCGCGCCCCGCTTTTTTGAAACCCGCACCGTCCCCATCGAACTCAGCTCGATGGGCATTTATAACACCGGGCCGGACAAGAAAAAAACCTATCTCGGCACCTATGGCGTGGCGCGTGATATTACCGACCGCAAAATTGCCGAAGACACCATTATCTTCCAGGCCTATCACGATCTGTTGACCAAGTTGCCTAACCGCGCGTTGTTACGCGACCGACTGGGCCTGGCCATTTCCCAGGCAAAACGCGAACGTGAAATGCTGGCGGTCATGTTCCTCGACCTCGACCGCTTCAAAAACGTCAACGACACGCTGGGTCACATGATTGGCGACGAGCTGTTGCAGCAGGTGAGCAACCGCCTGCGCAGCTGTGTGCGCGAAGGCGACACCCTGGCGCGCTTCGGCGGCGACGAATTCGCGCTACTGCTTCCGAAAATCAATCACAGCCGCGAGGATGTGGAAAGCATTGCTGAAAAAATTATCAACGTGCTGAAGCAGCCCTTCAGCGTTGATGGTCATGAGCTGTATGTCAGCACCAGCATCGGCATCTCGCTGTACCCGCAGGACGGCATCAACATGGACACGCTGATTAAAAACGCGGACATCGCCATGTACCACGTCAAGGGTCAGGGCAAGAACGGTTACCAGTTCTATTCCAACGACATGAACAAGCCGTATTTCAAAAACCTGTCGATGGAAACCGGCATCCACAAGGCGCTGGAACAAGAACAGTTCAGCCTGGTATACCAGCCGCAAATCAACCTCAAGACCGGCGATATTGTCGGCGTCGAGGCGCTGCTGCGCTGGGAGCACCCCGAGCACGGCAATATTTCGCCCAGCGAGTTTATTCCGTTTGCCGAGGAAAGCGGGCTGATTGTCAAAATTGGCGAATGGGTGCTGGAAACCGCGCTCAATGAACTCAAGGGTTGGCGCGATGCAGGCCTGCCGGAAATTCGCATGTCAATCAACATGTCAGCGCGCCACATCGCGGAAAAAAGTTTCGTGCCCTCAATTCGCAACATCCTGCGCCGGCTGGAACTGCCAGGCGATGCGCTGGAAATTGAAATCACCGAAAACGCCATCATGGACGACATGGACGATATCGTGCGTAAACTCAAACAACTCGCGGATATGGATGTCACCATCGCGATTGATGACTTCGGCACCGGCTATTCATCGCTGAGTTATCTACACAAGCTGCCGATTCAGACTCTGAAAATCGACCGCACCTTCCTCAAGGAAAGCCGCTACGCCAAAGACGACCACACCATTGTCAACACCATCGTGGCGATGGCGAAAGGCTTGCATCTGAACGTGATTGCCGAAGGCGTGGAAACCCAGAGCCAACTGGATTATTTACGCGAAATTGAATGCCATGAAGCACAGGGCTTCCTGTTCGGCAAACCGTTGACGCCGGATATTATTTCGCAGTTGTTGATTCAGGAACCCTACGCCGCGCCTTCGGCCGTTAGCACTGCGCGTGGCCTGCCACGCACGACGCATTAAAAAATCCCGAATCGACTCAGGTGGTGGATACGCCCCTGTTTAGGTTACTGAACAACAAGCGGTATGGGACTTTCCAGTCTGCACTTATCGCAACACTATGGCCTGGTTGTTCCTGAAAGCTCCAGAAAGGCAGTATCAAAGGTGTATAAACTAACGAGGTCATTGTTGGAGTCATCCGCCACATATCGTGCTTTGTTCAGGATAAGCGCATCTGCAAAATCAGCCTGCTTATACTTGCCACCCGCCTTGACAGATTTGGATCTGGCATAGTCGCATAATGCTCTCCAAACTGTCTGCGCATCCTCAAATACAACATTTGGCTCTTCAAACAGAGAATTGATAACTGTAATAATCGACTCCTTGTTGAGCTTGTATTTCCTGCCCATCAAGATCCATATTGTCTCAACCAGAACAACATCTGTTATCAAAATGCTGTCGAATCCGGCAAAAACTGCCGATGCTTTTTTCGACTGTTTGACGTCATCATCAAGCAGGTAGCGCAGCAATACATTCGTATCTATCGCTATCATGTATCAATGGCGCTACGCAGTGAAGCGGCATCACTCAGTCGTTTATCGGTTTTAATACCTTGTAATACGCCTTTGGCGGATCCGCGCGATTTTTTAATAATAGTGATATGCCCATCATTATCCACATAGCTCACATATTCATCACCCGGCGCAATATTTGCCTGTCTGCACTGATCGACTGGCAGCGTGATTTGTCTTTTTGCACTTACTTTTGGCATCGTTCCAACCCTTTTACATACCGCATGCACTCAGAGAATAACTCTTTCTTTACTTTTGGTCAAATAGTAAAGAGATATTATAGAACGCAGTAACTATGGCGCTCAAGCCTGGTCTGTCTGGCTTGCCAAGGGAGGGTTAATACTCTTTCAGCAACAACGAACGCCCGGTCATCGATGGCGGTTGCTGCAAGCCCATCAACTGCAACACGGTTGGCGCCACCGAGCTGAGATCGCCACCCGGGCACAAGTGCCAGTTGGTTTCGTCGATAATCATGCACGGCACCGGATACAGGGTATGCTGGGTGTGCGGCTCCTGGGTCACCGGGTCCACCATTTCATCGCAGTTGCCATGGTCGGCGGTGAGCACCACCGAATATTCACATTCCACCGCCACATCCAGCACGCGGCCGACATGGGTGTCTAGCGCTTCCACCGCCTTGATCACCGCTTCCGGAACGGCGGTGTGACCGACCATGTCGCCATTGGCGAAATTGACCAGAATGAAACTGTACTCGCCACTGCGCAACGCCTCGATGATGCGGTCGGCGACTTCGGCGGCGCTCATTTCCGGCTTCAGGTCGTAGGTGGCGACATCCGGTGAATTCACCATCACATGCTCTTCGCCAGCGAACGGTTTTTTCTTGCCGCCGTTGAAGAAGTAGGTAACGTGGGCGTATTTTTCGGTTTCCGCGCAGTGGAACTGCTTGTAACCGGCGCGGCTGACCACCGAGGCCAGCGGCGCCTGCGGGCGCTCCGGCGCATAGCCGATTGGCAACAGAAACTCGGGGTCGTATTCGGTGAGACAGGTGACGGTGGCGCCGCTGTAGTCGCCGGTGTCAAATTCGTTGAAATGGTCCAGCGCCAGCGCGGCAGTCAACTGCCGCGGACGATCGTTGCGGAAGTTAAAGAAAATCACATTGTCGCCGGACTGAATCAGTTCACAGCCATCAATCACTGTCGGCTTGATAAACTCATCGGTTTCTTCGCGCGCATAGGCTTCTTCGATGGCGTAACGCGCATTTTCAGAATTGCGGCCTTCGCCGCGCACCATGGCGCGCCAGGCCAGTTCGGTGCGGTCCCAGCGATTGTCACGGTCCATGGAATAATAACGCCCGCACACAGTCGCGATGCAACCACCCGCGTCTTCCAGCGGTTCTTCCAGCATTTGCAAATAGACCAGCGCCGACATTTGCGCGGTGTCGCGGCCGTCGGTGGTCATGTGCACCACCGGCTTGACCTTGTGATCGGCGCACAGTTTGATCAGCGCCAGCAGGTGATTGAGGTGGCTGTGCACGCCGCCATCGGAAGTCAGCCCCACCAGGTGAACAGGCCGTCCTGCCACAGCAGCGTCTTCCACTGCCGCAACCAGCGCGGCGTTATTGAAAAATTCGCCGCTTTCGATTTCGTCGTTAATGCGCACCAGATCCTGGCGCATCACCGCGCCGCAACCCAGCGTCATGTGGCCCACTTCGGAGTTGCCCATCTGACCTTCGGGCAGGCCGACGGCGCCGCCGCAGGCGTCCAGCGTGGTGTGCGGGTTCTTGGAAAAATATTCGTCCAGCCGGGGCGTGTTGGCCAGTTGCACCGCATTGTTGATGCGGCTGGGGTTAACGCCAAATCCATCGAGAATGATGAGGAGTGTCGGACGGCGGGGTACGCTTCTTGTTTCGACCATTATTTTTTCTGGCCCTTGTCTCTTTTGTCTGTCTTCATTTCGGGCGCGATTTTACACTAACGGAGGTCGGGATGCGACGCCGGCGGCGGGATTTGACGATTCAGGCGGGCAAACGCAGCGCCAGCGATGCGCCGCAAATGATAATTTCCAGGGCTGGATGCTAACGCTGGTTATTCTCGGCTTCCTCGCGCTCCATATCGTCCAGCATGGCGTCCATGTTTTCCTCATCCAGAATTTCGTAATCATCGTTTTCGGTGATGACGTCGTCCTGTTTGGGTTTGAGAAAAATGCGCGACATCAGCAGTCCCAGCTCGAACAGCAACCACATCGGCACCGCCAGCAGCGACTGCGAAATCACATCCGGTGGGGTCAGCAGCATGCCCAGCACAAACGCGCCGATGATGATGTAGGGACGCTTTTCCGCCAGTTTGTCCGGCGTGGTGGCGCCGGCGGCAATCAGCAAAAACGTGGCCACCGGCACTTCAAACGCCATGCCGAAGGCGAAAAAGATAGCGATGATGAAATCCAGATACTGGCCGATGTCGGTCATTACCGCCACGCCTTCGGGCGCGATGCCGATAAAGAAACCGAACAGAATCGGGAAAATTACAAAATAGGCGAAGGCGATGCCGCAATAAAACAGAATCACGCTGGAAATCAATAACGGCGCCGCCATGCGCTTTTCATGGCGATACAGCCCGGGCGCGACGAACGCCCATATCTGGTGGAGGATATAGGGAATGGCGATCAGCACCGACAACAGCAACACCAGTTTGAACGGCACCAGAAACGGCGCGGTAACGCTGGTGGCGATCATGGAGGTGCCTTCCGGCATCAGGTTGAGCAACGGCTGTGCGGTGAGGTTGAAAATTTCTTCGGAAAAACTGAACAGCGCGATGAACACAATCAGCACCGCCAGCACAATATGCAACAGGCGGTCGCGCAGCTCAATCAGATGATCCATCAGACTGAGTTCTTTATCATCCTCAGGCGCATCATCATCGTGAGGCGCTTGATGCTCGCCAGCTGCCATTATGCGGTTTTATCCCGGTTTGCTTCTGCGGAAGAAACATCCTGCGCGCCGCCATCGTCGTCAGACTCTGGCGCGGCCAGCTTGTCTTTATCGATAGTGTCTGGCTCCGGCTCTTCATCGAACATTTCATAATGATGTTCAACATGATGGTCGCCGGCAAGATCGGTGGCCTGCGCCAGCTTTTGCTGCAGTTCGTTGATTTGCACTTCCTGGTTGCGCATCAGGCGCTTGAACTCGTTAACGTCAAACTCCTGTTCCACATCGTTTTTCACGCCTTCGACAAAACGTCGCGCGCGGCCCACCCAGTAGCCTGCGGTGCGCGCGGCGCGCGGCAGACGCTCCGGGCCGATGACGATTAACGCCAGCACAAGAATCAGAAAGATTTCCCAGAAACCGATATCGAACATGGGGGAGACAATGAATAATGAAAAGTGAACAGTGAATAATGGCGCGCGCCTGCGGCGCCATTATTCCAAAGCACATCTTTACGCCTTGTCTTTTTCCTTGCTGACTTCACCTTCTATTGTTTCACCCTCGTCCTTGTCGATTTGTTTTTTCATGCTCGGTTCGTCTTCGCCGTCTTTCATCGCGGTTTTGAAACTCTTGACCGCCGAGCCGACATCGCCGCCCAGGTTGCGAAGTTTCTTGGTGCCGAAGATTAAAATCACCAGCGCCAGTACAATCAATAATTGCCAGATACTAATACCCATTACATTCTCCTGCCGGCTGCGCTAGCGCGAAGCCTTTTCGTCGTGACCGGACAGGCCAAATCGCCTGTCCAGTTCGGTTAATACATCATCGGGCGACAGGCCCTGATGCGCGAGCAAGACCAATGTGTGAAACCACAGATCAGCCGTTTCATAAATAATTTTATCCGCTGCGCCGTCTTTCGCGGCCATCACGGTTTCGGTGGCTTCCTCGCCGATTTTTTTCAGAATGGCGTCCAGCCCCTTGCTGTACAGACTGGCGACATAGGAGGACTCCGGCTCAGCCTGTTTGCGCTGCTCCAGCACCTCTGCCAGTTTATCAAGGACGTTTTCGCTCATTGCAAATTCACTTGTTGCCATAAATGGATGCCGGGTCCTTGATGACGGCATCGGTTTCCACCCATTTGCCGTTTTCCAGCTTGCGGTAAAAACAGCTTTCGCGCCCAGTATGACAGGCGATGCCGCCCTGTTGTTTGACCTGCAGCAAAATCACATCTTCATCGCAGTCGAAACGGATTTCCCGCACCTGTTGCACATGGCCGGACTCCTCGCCCTTGTGCCACAGCCTGCCGCGCGAGCGCGACCAGTACACCGCCTGCATTTTCTCGGCGGTGAGTTCCAGCGCTTCGCGATTCATCCACGCCATCATCAGTATACGCCCACTGTCGGCATCCTGCGCGATCGCCGGAATCAGGCCGTTTTCGTCGAAACCGACTTCATCGAGCCAGTCGGGCATTACAACCGCACCTCAATGCCACGTTCGCGCATGCGCTGCTTGGCTTCGCCGACGGTGTATTCGCCAAAATGAAAAATACTGGCGGCCAGCACCGCATCGGCCTTGCCTTCGAGCACGCCTTCGGCCAGGTGATCGAGGTTGCCAACACCGCCGGAGGCAATCACCGGCGCGCTGACAGCCTCGGCGATGGCGCGGGTCAGGTCGATATCGAAACCGATTTTGGTGCCGTCGCGATCCATACTGGTGAGCAGGATTTCACCTGCGCCGTAGTCCACCATCTTGCGCGCCCAGTCGACCGCATCCAGCCCGGTGGGTTTGCGGCCGCCGTGGGTGAAAATTTCCCAGCGCTTGGGCTCGCCTTCGGCCGACACCTGCTTGGCGTCAATCGCCACCACAATGCATTGCGAACCCACCTTGTCGCTGACTTCGCGCACAAACTCGGGGTTGAACACGGCGGCGGTGTTAATCGCCACCTTGTCGGCGCCGGCGTTGAGCATGCGGCGCACGTCATCGACGCAGCGAATGCCGCCGCCCACGGTCAGCGGAATAAACACTTCCTCGGCAACGTGTTCGACCACGTGCACGATGGTGTCGCGGTCATCCGAGCTGGCGGTGATGTCGAGAAAGGTAATCTCGTCCGCGCCTTCCTGATCATAACGCCGCGCCACTTCCACCGGGTCGCCGGCATCACGAATATCGACGAACTGCACGCCCTTGACCACGCGGCCGTTATCAACGTCGAGACAGGGAATGATGCGTTTGGCGAGTGACATGCTGGTTTAATCGTGTGGAAACGTTATTGTTCATCCAGCCAGGCCTGCGCCTCGGCCAAATCTATCGCGCCTTCATAAATCGCGCGGCCAGTGATTGCGCCCATGATGCCTTCGTCTTCCACCGCCGCCAGCGCCTTAATGTCGTCCATGTTGGTGATGCCGCCGGAGGCAATCACCGGAATGTGCACCGCCTGCGCCAGCTTGACGGTGGACTCGATGTTGACGCCCTGCATCATGCCATCGCGCGAAATATCGGTGTAGACAATGGCTTCGACGCCATCCTGTTCGAAACGCTGCGCCATGTCGATGACATCGTGCTTGGACAGTTTCGACCAGCCATCCACCGCCACCTTGCCATCTTTTGCGTCAAGGCCGACGATGATGCGGTTGGGAAACTCGGCGCACACTTCATTGATAAAGTGCGGCTCCTGTACCGCCTTGGTGCCGATAATCACATAGCTGACGCCGGCGTCGAGATAACCGGCGATGGTGTCTTCGTCACGAATGCCGCCGCCAATCTGGATGCGCAAATCCGGATGCGCTTCGGCGATGGCGTGAATCACTTCGGCGTTTTTGGGTTTGCCGGCGAAGGCGCCGTCGAGATCAACAATGTGCAGGCGGCGCGCGCCGGCTTCCACCCACTTGCCGGCCATTGCCACCGGGTCGTCCGAGAACACGGTGTCATCTTCCATTTTGCCCTGGCGCAAGCGCACACACTGACCTTCCTTGAGGTCAATGGCCGGTATTAACAACATGACTGTCTCCTGATTTTTTCCCGCCTGTGATTCATCGTTAATGCCCGCCGTTCCAGCCGACAAAGTTTTTCAGTAATTGCAGCCCGTCCGCCGCGCTTTTTTCCGGGTGCGCCTGAATCGCGAATACGTTGTCTCTGGCGATGGCGCTGACAAAATCGATGCCATAATGCGTGACCCCGGCAGCGAGGCTGGCGTCCTGCGGCTTGACATAATAACTGTGCACAAAATAGAAGCGGCTGTTATCTTCGATGCCCCGCCACAGCGGATGTTCCTGCGCATGGCGGACTGTGTTCCAGCCCATGTGCGGAATTTTCAGCAGCTCACCGTTTTCCTCGCGCGCGATGCTGTCACCGAAATACGCCACCTCACCGGCGAAAACACCCATGCAATCAACGCCGCCGTTTTCGCGGCTGTGCGTCATCAGCACCTGCAAGCCCATGCAGATGCCCAGAAACGGTTTTTCCGCCGCCGCCTGTTTTACCGGCCCGATTAAATCGCGTTCACGCAGATGCGCCATGCAGTCGCGCGCCGCGCCCTGCCCGGGAAACACCACCCGCTCGGCGTCGGCGATGACAGCCGCGTCCGAGGTCACCACAACGGCATTGTCGCCGGCGACATGCTCCAGCGCCTTGGCCACCGAGCGCAGGTTGCCCATGCCGTAATCCACCACTGCTATCTTCGACATCGGACTATAGCGAACCCTTGGTGCTGGGCATCACCCCGGCCATGCGCGGGTCGGCGGCCAGCGCCATGCGCACGGCGCGGCCGAAGGCCTTGAAAATGGTCTCGGCGATGTGATGCGCGTTGCCGCCGCGCAGGCAGTCGATGTGCAGGGTGACATGGGAGTGGTTGACGAAGCCCTGAAAAAACTCATGGAACAGGTCGACATCGAACTCGCCAATCATCGCGCGCGGGTAGTCGGCATGGTATTCCAGCCCCGGACGGCCGGAAAAATCGATAACCACGCGTGACAGCGCCTCGTCCAGCGGCACATAGGCGTGGCCGTAGCGCACGATGCCTTTTTTGTCGCCCAGCGCCTGATTCACCGCCTGGCCCAGGGTGATGCCGATGTCTTCCACCGTGTGGTGGGCGTCGATGTGCAGATCGCCCTTGGCGGTGATGTCGAGGTCGATCAGGCCGTGGCGCGCCACCTGGTCCAGCATGTGCTCCAGAAAGGGCACGCCGGTGTCCAGCCTGCATTCGCCCGCGCCGTCGAGATTGAGCTCGACCGTGATCTGGGTTTCCAGCGTATTGCGCTCGACGCGAGCGGTTCGTGCGGCGGGGTTCGCCATAATGTCTCCCATTTGACCTGCCGGTCAGCTAGTCCGAATGTTGCATGAAACTGCCGGATGGATGTGCGCCTGGCGTGTTCGAGCGTGCCGCTTTGGAGCGAAAAGCGTAGCCGTAGCTACGGTTTGAGTGAAAAGCGGTGCGCTCGGGCGCGCCAGGCGTGCAGACGCCGGCAGAGCGGGGCGGTAACAATTTGTCACCTGCTAATATACGAAAAATATCTAACATAAACATATGCTTGAATTTAATTTGTAGCGATTTTATGCAACATTCGGGCTAGTGAGCCAGAACGTGACTGGCCCGTCATTCACCAGCTCCACCGCCATATCGGCGCCAAAGCGGCCGGTTGCTACATAATCATAGTTGCTGCGAATTATATCAACAACTGAATCAAACAGTTGGCGTCCGGTTTCCGGTGACGCCGCCGAGCTGAAGCTGGGGCGCATGCCGCGGCGGGTGTCCGCCGCCAGCGTGAACTGCGGAACCAGCAGCACACCGCCGCCTATATCGCGCACGCTCAGATTCATTTTGTCATCAGCGTCGGCAAACACGCGATAGCCGAGAATACGCTCCACCATACGCGCGGCCTGCGCCTCGCTGTCAGCTTTTTCCACTCCCAGCAGCACCAGCAGCCCTTGATCGATACTGGCGATACATTCGGAGTCGACCGTCACCGAGGCGCGGCTGACACGTTGCAATAATGCTATCATCTTTTAATTCAACAAGTTAGCTGACACACGGGTCTGTGCAATCATTTCTGGACTGTTTCTCATTTGCCGACGAACGGTGTAGGTTAAATCCTACAACACATAGCCTGAAGCGCTGATACCCGTTTATTGCTACACAAACCATAATTCAGCCTCAGGACACATGGAGAGAGCCGAACAGGGACATAAGGACGTATTGGTAGCAAATGATTATCGGACAGGGAATCAAGGACAGCTAACTAGACTCCTACGGATAGTTTACAAGGATTCAAAAGGATTGCTACAGCGCGAAAGGCTCAATCACCAAGCATGGATGAGCGAACCCCCGGAACCTTGTTTCGGGGGTTTTTTATTGGGCTTGTGATAATCGTCCCCACGCATCTGTCTTTACAGGCTGTCAGTCGTCGCCCGGCAAATTCGATAACGCCATAAAATCAAACGATGCGCTGTCCGCCAGATGCGATGGCGTCACATGCTGCAGGCTGCGCATAATCATGTCGTTACGACCGGGCGATTCCTGCTCCCATTGTTGCAGCATGGCCTTGATCTGCTGGCGTTGCAGATTGTCCTGCGAGCCACAAAGATTACAGGGAATAATCGGGTAAGCACGCTGCGCTGCATAAGCAGCAATATCGTTTTCAGCGCACAATGCCAGCGGGCGTATCACGATGTGTTTGCCATCATCGCTTTTCAGTTTGGGCGGCATCGCCTTGAGCCGGCCGTTGAAAAACATGTTGAGGAAAAACGTCTCGATGATGTCATCGCGATGATGCCCCAGCGCAATTTTGGTGGCGCCAATGTTATCGGCGTGTTTGTACAAAATGGCGCGACGCAGGCGTGAGCACAACGCACAGGTGGTTTTGCCTTCGGGAATTTTTTGCTTGACGATGCTGTAGGTGTCTTCCTCAATAATGTCAAAGTCGACACCGATTCCGCTCAGGTAATCCGGCAGCACCCGCTCGGGAAAACCCGGCTGTTTCTGGTCGAGGTTGACCGCGACAAGTTCAAAATCCACCGGCGCTTTTTTCTGTTTCTGCAACAGCAGATCCAGCAGCGTATAACTGTCCTTGCCGCCGGACAGGCAAACCATCACAAGGTCGCCCTGTTCAATCATGTTGTACTGCGCTATCGCTTCGCCAACCTGATGACTCAGCCGCTTTTGCAATTTGGCCGCACCGGTCTTGACTGTCGGCATGGCGGTGAAGGTGATGGATGCGTCAGCCATAGACCGATGCCTCGCCCGGCGGCCGGGTCTTGAACAGGCGCAGCGTCCAGAAATATTGCGCCAGGCATTCGCGCACGGTTTGTTCAATAGCCTGGTTCATTTGGGTCGCCGCTATCACGTCATCATCCACATCAAGTTCAGCTATCGCCGGCAACAGTTTGACGATATATTTGTGCTGCGCTGCATCATAACAACTGACACAGGGCAGCACCTGCGCCCGGCATTGTTTCGCCAGCCGCCCCAACACCGGGATGGTGGCTTTTTGCACGCCGAAGAATGGCGCGAACACACAACGGTCTGCGCCCAGGTCTTCATCGGCAAGATATATCATCACTCGGCCCTTGCGGGTGTCGCGTATCAACGGGCGAAACCCCTGCTCACGGGTGTAGGCGTTCACGCCGAAGCGGGTGCGGCCTTTCGCCACCAGCCAGTCAATCAAACAGTTCTTCATCGCCTTGTACAAACCGCTGCACGGATAGCGCAATGACAATGCGGTGACCGCAAATTCCAGCCCGACGCTGTGACTGGTCAATGCAATCACCTGTTTGCCTTCGGCGTGGATGGCGTCAATCTGTTCCACGCCCTGCAACCGCACCATGTTTTGCAATCGCCACTTCGGCGCCCACCAGATCAAACCGTAATGCAGCACGCTTTTCATCTGATACGAAAAATGCCGGCGCGCCAGCTGCGCGATTTGTTCCGGCGTTTTTTCCGGAAAACACAGCGCGAGATTCACACAGGCGTAATGCACCCGCTTTTTGTTTTTGCGCCAGGCCAGCGCCGCCAGACCTTCCGCAAACACATCAATCACTGCAACCGGCAACCAGCTGAACAAATAAAAAATACCCAGCATCAACCAGGTCAGCCAGTAACGCGGATGCAATAACTGTACGGAAAACACCGGCAGGGTTTTTGACTGCGCCACCATGCTACTTACGCCAGAACGCCGGCATCAGCAATACCAGCAGGGTAAAGATTTCCAGCCGGCCGACCAGCATGGCGAAACACAGCACCCACTTGTCATAGTCGGGCAGCGATTCGTAATTGGCGCTGACATTGCCCAGCCCAGGCCCCAGATTGTTCATGCTGGCGGCGACTGCGGAGAATGCGGTTATCTGATCCTGTTCGCTTATCATCAGTATCAGCATGATGATCACAAACAAGGCTACATAGGCGGCGAAAAAACCCCATACCGATTCCATCACCTGATCATTCACCGGCTGATTGCCGAGCTTGACCGTAATTTGCGCGTTGGGGTGAATCAGGCGCATCAGTTCGCGTTGCCCCTGCTTGACCAGCAACAACAAACGTATCGCTTTCATGCCGCCACCGGTGGAGCCGGCGCAGCCGCCGACAAAGCTGGCGAATATCAACAACACCGAAGCAAATGTCGGCCATGAAGCGAAATCGCCAATCACAAAGCCGGTGGTGGTGCCGATGGAAACGGCGTGAAACACGCCGTGGCGAATCGCATCGCCCGTATCGGTGTACACCGACGATGCGTACAGAAAAACCGTCACCGCCACTGTCACTAACAGCAACACCAGACTGTAGGTGCGAAACTCGGCGTCGCGAAAATAGGCGCCCACGCTGGCCGATTTCAGCGCCATGAAATGCAGCGCAAAGTTGATGCCACCCAGAAACATGAACACGATAGCGACAATTTCAATCGCCACGCTTTCAAAATAGCCGATGCTGGCGTCATGGGTGGAAAAACCGCCGATGGCGACCGTGGAAAAACTGTGGGTGACAGCGTCGAACACATTCATACCGGCCAGCCAGTACGCCAGCGCACAGCTCACTGACAGACCCAGATAGATAAACCACAGCGCCTTGGCGGTTTCGGCAATACGCGGGGTGAGCTTGCGGTCTTTCACCGGCCCCGGCGTTTCGGCGCGATACAACTGCATGCCGCCCACACCCAGCATCGGCATCACCGCCACCGCCAGCACGATGATGCCCATGCCACCCAGCCATTGCAGTTCCTGCCGGTAAAACAGGATGGCGTGCGGCATGTCATCCAGCCCGACAAGCACGGTAGCGCCGGTCGTGGTCAGGCCGGAAATGGATTCAAACACCGCATCGGTAACACTGATGTCCAGCGCCTCATACAGGTACAGTGGCAAGGCGCCCGCCAGCCCCAGCACCAGCCAGAACAGCACCACCACCACAAAACCTTCGCGCATGCGCAGGTCGTGCTCCACCCGGCGCACCGGCAGATACAGCAGAAAGCCGCCGCCCAGCAAAATCAGATAGGCAGCCAGGAAAGCATTGCTGGCGTTTTCCTGATACAGCATATCGATGACGACCGGCGGCAGCAGGGTAATACTGAACAGCATTACCAGCATGCCGATAATTCGTTGTATGGTGGCGATGTGCACGACCTAGCCCGGAAGTTGCATAAAGCTGCCGGATGGATGTGCGTCTGGCGTGTTCGAGTGCGCCGCTTTGGAGGGAAAAGCGTAGCCATAGCTACGGTTTGAGTGAAAAGTGGTGTAATCGGGCGCGCCAGGCGTGCAGACGCCGGCAGAGCGATCCGGTAGCAAAGCGTTACACACTAGTACTAGTGGGTTTATATTTATAAACATGAACTTAACTTATTAATTTCAGCGGCTTCATGCAACTTCCGGGCTAGAAAAAGGAAACGCTTACCTGAAACAGTTTTTCCACCAGTGGAATCTTGTTTTTGTCCAGCAGGAAAATAATCAGATGGTCATCGGTTTCGATGCGCACATCGTGATGCCCCATCAACACCTCGTCGCCGCGCACGATGGCGCCGATGGTGGCGCCTTCCGGTAAAATGATTTCCTCAATCGTCTTGCCGACCACGCGCGAGGTTTTGCTGTCGCCATGCGCGACAATTTCGATGGCCTCGGCGGCGCCGCGGCGCAGGGAATGCACCGCCACCACATCGCCGCGGCGCACGTAGGTCAAGAGCGCGCCGATGGTAATCAGTTGCGGTGAAATCGCCACGTCGATGGTTTCCTGGTTTTCCACCAGCTCGACATAGGCGGGGCGGTTAATCAGCGACATGACTTTTTTGGCGCCAAGCTTCTTCGCCAGCATGGCGGAAAGAATATTGGCCTCGTCATCATTGGTCAGCGAGCAGAACACATCCATCTGGTCGACGTTTTCTTCCTGCAACAATTCCTCGTCAGCCGAATCGCCGTGCAGCACGATGGTTTTGGACAGTTTCTGCGAAAGATATTTGGCGCGGCTGAGGTTGTGCTCCAGCACTTTCACCTGGTGCTTTTGCTCCAGCGCGCGCGCCAGCCGGTGGCCGATGTTGCCGCCACCGGCGAGCATGATGCGGCGCGCGGACTTGTCCAGCCGGCGCAGTTCGCTCATCACGGTTTTGATATGCTCGCGCGCGGCGATGAAAAACACTTCATCGTCCGCCTCGATGACGCGGTTGCCTTCCGGCACGATACCCTTGCCGCGACGAAAGATGGCCGCCACACGCGTGTCCACGCCGGGGACATGATCGCGCAGCGCGCGAATTTCGTGCCCCACCAACGGGCCGCCGTAATAGGCGCGAATGCCAACCAGCTGCACCCGGCCTTCGGCAAAATCCAGCACCTGCAATGCGCCGGGGTATTCAATCAGGCGTTCGATATAGCTGGAAATAATCTGTTCCGGGCTGATGATGACATCCACCGGAATATTGTCGTTATTGAACAGGCCGTCGTAGCGCAGGTA
Source organism: Gammaproteobacteria bacterium (assembly GCA_026995045.1). Lineage (GTDB taxonomy): Bacteria > Pseudomonadota > Gammaproteobacteria > SZUA-229 > SZUA-229 > S139-92. Next base: position 61,702 of record JALWPK010000143.1, read on the forward strand.
TTCCTTGGAGCGCACACGCGCAATCTTGGTGGGCGTGTGATACAGCGAATGCGCAATCTGGCAGGCGACCATGTTGGTCTCGTCACTGTTGGTCACGGCAATCAGCAAATCGGCGTCGGCGATGCCGGCCTGCTCCAGAATCGAGGGATGCGACGCCTTGCCGCACACGGTCTGGATATCCAGCCGGTCGCGCAAATCATTGAGCACGGTTTCGTTGGAATCGACCAGTGTGATGTCGTTGGCTTCGGAAGCCAGGTTGGCCGCGACAGTGGAACCGACCTGCCCGGCGCCGAGTATCAGAATTTTCATGTCTATCCGCCGACTTGATGTGGCGCGTAGTTTACGCCTTTCACTCTGCTGATGCAGCTACCCGGCGACCGCCGGATATTTTTGCAACAGCGCGTAATAAAAGCCGTCGCTGTCATCAGCGTCCGGCAGCAACTGCCTGCCGTGTTCGCAAGCCAGCCCCCAGTCGGCGTCAATCGGTTGTTCTTCGGCGTCGCCCTGTTGCGCCAGAAAGGCTTTCACAATGTCGCTGTTTTCCTCGCGCAGCACCGAGCAGGTGGCGTACAGCAGACGCCCGCCGGGCGCCAGCAGTCGCCACGCCGACTGTAAAATCTGTTGTTGCACATTGGCGAGTTCGGCGATGTCCTGTTCGCGCCGCAGGCTTTTGATATCCGGGTGGCGGCGAATCACGCCGGTCGCCGAGCAGGGCGCATCCAGCAGAATGCAATCGAACAAACCGTCTTGCAGCACTCTGTCATGCCAACCTGTTTCCGTTGCATCAGCGACCTGCGTGCGCGCGCTTAATTGCAGGCGCGTCAGGTTCTCCCGCACCCGTTGAAGGCGTTCGGCGTCGTTGTCCAGCGCCAGCAGATCAAGCCGGTTGTCGGCGCGCTCCTGCATGTGACAGGTTTTGCCGCCGGGCGCGGCGCAAATGTCCAGCGCGCGATGCCCCGGTTTGGCGTCCAGCAGCTCCGCCGCCAGTTGCGCACCGGCGTCCTGCACCGCAAATTCGCCCTGCTGGTAGCCGGGCAGCGCGGTCACATCCGTTTGCTCCGCAAGCGCAATGGCGTCGCGGCTCAGGGGATGGGGCGAGGCCTGCAAGCCCTGCTGTTGCAGTTTTGCCAGATAAGCGTCGCGCGTGGTTTGCAGCCGGTTGACGCGCAAACACAATGCCGCGCGCGCGTTGTTGGCTTCGGTAATCTGTCGCCAGTGTTGCGGCCAGTCATGTTGCAACCGCGCCAGCAACCACGGTGGATGCGAGGCGCGCTGTTCCTCGGTCAGAGCCTGCTGAATGGTTCCGACTTCGCGAATAAACCGGCGCAGCACGGCGTTGGCCAGTGACGCCGCCCAGTGCTTGCGCAACTT
>JALWPK010000144.1 GCA_026995045.1 Gammaproteobacteria bacterium
AGGCAGGGCATAGCTTTTGCCGATACGCGGATGATTGCAATGTGTATGTGCGGTCACAGCGTGCCGGTGAGCGTGTCATGCATTGGATGAGGCGTTTTCTTGAAGGCGGGCTGAAGCTCAAGGTAAATGATACCAAGAGTGCAGTAGCTCGCCCGGAGGAGCGCAAGTTTCTTGGCTTCACCTTTTATCGGGGGAAGCGCAAGGTGAAGGTGCAAGCAGCGAAGACAAGCTGGCATCGTTTCAAGCAGAGGATACGACAACTGACGGCACGCCGTCAGGGTATCTCGCTTGAGGCGATGATCGGCAAGCTCAACCGCTACCTGCAAGGCTGGATAGGTTACTACCGCTTATCAGAGACGCCGCAGGAGATGTGTCAGGCGGATGCATGGATACGGAGGCGTCTGCGTTGCTTTTTGTTGAGGCAATGGAAACGTCCGAAAAGCCGTGCAGCCAAGCTGCATCAACTGGGTGGTCATGATTCGTGGCAGATCATATCCAGTAAAGGGTTGTGGCGACTAAGCAGGACAAAGGCTACCAACTCCGGGTTGAAGAACAGTTTCTTCCGGGAAAAGGGGCTTGTGTCGCTTGGTGATGCGTATGCATGAACAGCGTTTGAGTAGGCAGAACCGCCGTGTACGGGGCCGTACGCACGGTGGTGTGGGAGGGGGAGTCAGCAATGGCTCTCCCTACCCGATGCCTGAACACACCGTTCGATGGCAGGTTGCAACTGCTTGCGTGCCTGGATATGGCTGTTTATGGCCGTATAGGGAGTACAGCATGGCTCGTAAGGCTCGGCTCATATTACCTGTGGATATTATCATGTGATGCTTTGAGGCAATGGCGGTGCTGACTTGTTTTTCAATGAGGAGGCTGTTGCAGTCGTTTGCCGACAGGTGAACCTCCTGATCCTGATCTATTTTCCTTTTCTCACAAAATCAAGTAGTTGCAGCGATTGATTTTGACCGGCCATCCATGGCCGGTGCGGAAGCTTTGGGTTATTCAGCACTTCCTTAGCTAATCTGTTTCGGTACTGGCAGGGAGAGGCCGGTGGAATTGCGCATCAAGAGCTGTTTTATCGCACCGCTGTTGCCGACCAAACGCATGCCGAGGCCGCGCAGCTCTTTCAGGCCGGGCAGCGTGGCGGTGAAGAGCTGATGGAAACCCTCCATCGAGGCCATGATGGAGAGCACATCGGGCAGACGCTGCTTCATGTAGCGAT
>JALWPK010000145.1 GCA_026995045.1 Gammaproteobacteria bacterium
TCATCGGCCAGTGATTTTTCCTGTTGTTGTGTTTGTTCCTGTTGTTTGAGTTTTGTTGTCACAATTCAATACGCCCCTGATAGACAGTTACTGCCGGCCCGGTCATGTGCAGGTGGTGGCCTGCGCCCTGCCAGCGGATGTTGAGTTCTCCCCCGCGTAACGCCACATGCACGTCGTTCTCCAGCAGGCCGCGCTGAATGCCTGCCGCCACCGCCGCGCAGGCGCCCGTGCCACAGGCCAGGGTTTCGCCCGCGCCGCGTTCGAACACCCGCAGACGGATGTGCTGGCGGTCGAGTATCTGCATAAAGCCGACATTTACCCGCTGCGGAAAACGCGCATGTGATTCAATGAGCGGCCCCAGCGTTTCCACCGGCGCGGCGTCGACATCATCGACCAGCAACACGGCATGGGGATTGCCCATTGATACTACTGATATAGCATATTGCTCGCCGTTCACCACCAGATTGTGGGTTTCGACCGCCTCATCCGCTTCAAATGGCAGCGACGCCGGGTTGAAATCGGGTTCGCCCATGTCGACGGTGACCATGCCATCGCTTTCAACCGTGAGCTGTATCAGGCCGCCCGCGGTTTCCACCGGGATGGTGGTGGAGCGGGTCAGGCCGTTGTCCAGTACGAAACGGGCGAAACAGCGCGCGCCGTTGCCACATTGTTCGACCTCGCCGCCGTCGGCATTGAAGATGCGATAGCGGAATTCGGCAGCCTCGCCCTGTGGTTTTTCCACCAGCAACAACTGATCGCAGCCGATGCCGAAATGGCGGTCGGCGAGCTGGCGTATCTGTTCGGCATTCAATTCGACGCGTTGGTTGATGGCGTCAATCACAACAAAATCATTGCCGTTGCCGTGCATTTTGCAAAATTCAAGCATCATGCCTGAAGCATACACCGGTTTTTTGTTTTGCCCAATAAAAAAGGCCGCCGGTATCGGCAGCCTTTCTGGCAGCACAGGTGTTTGTGCTTATTTGCCTTTGGCGGTGCTCAGACCCAGGATTTCCCAGTCCTGCATGCCGCCGCGGTACCACTTGATTTTCTCTTCAGGGTAACCCAGTTTCAGCAGGTTTTTGATGTTGTTCGGCGACTGGCCGCACCACATGCCGTTACAGAACATCACCAGGGTTTTGGCGTTGCTGAAATCAAACCCGCCGTCATCCTTTTCCTTGGCGCCGAACTGGTTTTCCAGAATTTCGGCGATGGAAATCGGGTCGGCGCCCTTGGCCGGATTCAGCTTGGTCCACGGAATATTGATGGAGCCGGGAATGGTGCCTTTTTTCACCCAGTCCGGGGTGCGCGAATCAATCACCAGAATGCTGTCGTCACCGGCTTCTTTTTTCTTCAGGTAGTCGATGACTTCGAGTTCGCCAATGGTTTCCACGCCCTCAGCCAGCTTCATCGGCTGGATACAGAACGGCGGACACGGACGCGAGGTTTTGGCGAACGCTTTTTTCACCTTGTTTTTGTTGTCCTGGTTGCGCTTGATTTTCATTTTGTGGCCATGATGGGTGACTTCGACTTCCATCAGACCCTTGGTGATGTTGACCGGCTTGCCGGCAAAAGCGGCTGTTGAAACCATCAGGCCCAGCGCAACTATGGAGCTTGTTATGATTTTGCTATGTAGCATGGATGTGTCCTCTCTTGATTATGTTTATGTGGTTGGTGGCCGGGTGCTCTCGCATCACCCGGGAAAGCTGGTACAGGTATCGGTTATCGGTGCCTGAGGGCGCCTGAACGGAAAGCCTTGTCGAACAGCAGGATGTGGCAAAACTAGTCACAATCCGGTTCTTCTTCCTCGGCTTCTTCGCCTTCTCCTTTCTTTTTGTCTTTTTTGGCGTCATCAGCAAGCACCTGGCAAGCGGCCAGACCCGGGTCAAACGACGCCACAGCTGTCGCCGCCTGCGCCGACAGCATGAAAGTCATGAGCATAAAAATAATGGCAAAACGGCTCATTGCATGGCCCCCTGAAATATCTGGATTAAGGTTATCTGAATGTAGCAGAGCTGCTGCATATTATCGTCAGATTAGCGTAAGCAAACGTAAATAATAGTGTCAATTTGACAGTTTGAATGCCTTGCGGGGGCTGGGGCTATCGCCAAATTCTGTTGACAGAAAACAGGCAAGCGTGCGCCGCTTGCCCTGCACCAACGGGGTCACTTCATGCGGAATTTCACAATTGTTGACCAGCACGGAGCGACCGGCCGGGTGGTAATGTTTTGAGCCCAGCTCGGGGTGGTGGGTGACAAAATCGCCGCCTTCATAAACATCGTCAAAATGGAACACCACGGTGGCGATGTAATCCGGGTTGCTGTCCTGATCCTTGTGCAGGCCGATATAATCGCCCGGCAGCAGCAGGTTGGCCTGGCAACGGCGCAAGCACAGCACATCGGCGCCGGTGAAATGGCTGTAAAAGCGCAGCATTTTTTCGCTCATCACGATGCGCTTCACTTCATCGGTGAGCGCGTGCAATGACTCCGGTCGCTTCACATCATTAACGAAGCGCGCCACATGCACCGAGTGGCTCTCGCTGGAATCACCGGCGATAACGTGATCGTAATCAACCTGCTCCAGCAAGTGCTCCAGCGCCCGCCATTCGCTTTCATCCAGCGGCGCCTGATGCTGCGCATACAGCAGGGTGCCTTTTTCCACCAGCAGACGAGCCGGTTCGCTGACGGATTGATGAAATTCAGACGGCATCATTCGACAATGCTTTCACCCTGGTACAACTGTTCAATGGTTTCGCGCCGGCGCACAACGATGGCCCTGTCGCCATCCACCATGATTTCGGCTGCGCGCGAGCGGCTATTATAATTCGAACTCATGCTGAAACCATACGCGCCTGCCGAGCGAACCGCCAGCAGGTCACCTTGAGCCAGATCAAGCTCGCGGTTTTTTCCGAGAAAATCGCCGGTTTCACACACCGGGCCGACCACATCATAATGTTTCGCCTGACCGCGATCGCGCGGCGCTACCGGCACGATATCCTGCCAGGCCTGGTACAGCGCCGGGCGCATCAGGTCGTTCATGGCGGCGTCGACGATGGCGAAATTCTTGTGCTCGCTGTGTTTCAGGTACAGCACTTCGGTAAGCAAAATGCCGGCATTGCCCGCAATCGAGCGCCCCGGTTCGATCATCACTTCCAGATTGCGCTGCTGCAATCTGTCGCCCAGCGCCGCCGCCAGCTCCGCAGGTTCAGGCGGTCGTTCGTCCTTGTAGTGAATGCCGAGGCCGCCGCCGAGATCGATATGCCTGAGGGTGATTCCCGCCGCTTCGAGTTTGTCGACCAGCGCCAGCACGCGATCCAGCGCATCGACAAAGGGCGAAACCTCGGTCAGTTGCGAGCCGATGTGACAGTCGATGCCCACCACTTCCAGCGAAGGCAGTTCGGCGGCGCGCTGGTACACCTCAAACACCTGTTCGATGTCGATGCCGAACTTGTTTTCTTTCAGGCCGGTGGAAATATAGGGATGGGTGTTGGCGTCAACATCCGGGTTCACCCGCAACGACACCGGCGCGGTGGTTTGCATGGCGGCGGCGACTTCCGCCAGCACTTCCAGCTCGGCCGCCGACTCCACATTGAAACAGCGAATCCCGACCTCCAGCGCGCGCGCCATTTCGTCGCGGCGCTTGCCAACGCCGGAGAACACGATTTTACCGGCCTCGCCCCCGGCCCTGAGCACGCGCTCCAGCTCGCCCACCGAAACAATATCAAACCCTGACCCCAGTTTTGCCAGCACATTCAGCACCGCCAGATTGGAATTGGCCTTGACCGCATAACACACCAGGTGGGGCAGGTCGGCTAGCGCCGTATCGTAGGCTTTCCAGTGACGCTCCAGCGTGGCGCGCGAGTAGACATAGGCCGGCGTGCCCCACTCGGCGGCGTGTTCGGCAATATCCACCTGTTCCGCCCACAGGCGGCCGTCTTTATAATCAAAAAAATCCATCAGTCAGTCTTGTCCGCGTTGGATCGGGCAGGCGAATCGTCCACCGGCGGCAGATACAGCGGCCCGCTTTTGCCACAGCCGGCGAGTGATGCGGCAAGGACAATAACCAGTAAAACAGGTACGATTCGAAGCATCTATAGTAAGGTGTCGGTTTTGCAATTATCGATAGCGATCAACCGCCAACCCACACAGGAAACCCGATACAGATGACCCAGCTGAACGCCGCTCCGCCCATTATACTGCAAAGCAGCGACACACCCGACGCCTGCGTGATCTGGCTGCACGGTCTGGGCGCCGACGCCAATGATTTTGTGCCGGCGGTGAAAGAACTGCACCTGCCCGCCAGCATGGCGATTCGATTTATCTTTCCCAATGCGCCTGTCAGACCCATCAGCATCAACCAGGGCTACGCCATGCCCGGCTGGTATGACATCAGCGAGGCCGATATCGCAGGCGATGAAACCGGGGCGGCTGAAGATTCGAAAGGCATCGAAATGTCCAGCCAGGCCATGCAAGGCCTCATCGACCGGCAGCGCGAGCAGGGCATCGACGCCAGCCGCATCATCATCGCCGGCTTTTCGCAGGGCGGCGCGATTGCGCTGCACGTCGGCCTGCATTATCCGCACAAACTGGCCGGGGTGATGGCGTTGTCGACCTATTTGCCCTGGTGCGCGCGCAAACAGCCAAAACATGCCGCCGGCCTGCCGGTATTGATGGCGCACGGCACAGAGGATGAGGTGGTGAAAACCGAATACGGCAGGCGCAGCGCCGAGGCGCTGAAACAGCTTGGCTGCGCGCTGGAATGGCATGAATACCCGATGGCGCACAGTGTTTGCATGGACGAAATTGCCGATATCAGCCGCTGGCTGCAGCGTATTCTGGGCTGAAACCGCGCTACAGCGCTTACACAAGAGATTGCAACAGCAAGCCGCAAGCGTGCTAATATCAGGGCAGGACGTCAGGAAAAGCGATGGCAAAGACCGACATCAGACTCAGCACCGAACTCAACCCGGCTGAACCCCTGTGGAAGCTGGCGCCCACGCGTGATGAAACCGGCAAGCCGCTGAGCGATTTTCTGATGATTATCCCCAAGCTCAAGACCAAGCCGGAACACATCATCAAGCAAACCCTTGGCGAAATCGACGCCGCTCTCAGGCAGTTCAGCAACCGCGTGGTGTTTGCCAACATCGACATGAAGCTCAACACCCTGTGGGTGTCATTCAAAAACCAGCCGGGGCTGTATATGGATATTGTTGCAGCGGTAAAGTTACGCGTGCCTGAGGCCGTTATTGTAGGAGACATGGGCTCGCGCCTGAACGACTGAACCTGGCCCGAAAAAGCCGTTTGACTGGATTGGTGGATGGACAATGTAATGGATCTAGAAGCTTTCGAGCAAATGAAAGAGATAATGGGTGAGGTGCTGGATGACCTGATCCGCACCTTTCTTGATTTCATGCCCGAACAAATCGAAGCGCTGGAACTGGCGGTGCAGGAAAACAACCCCGAGCAGGTGTTCGCCGTGGCGCACCGCATCAAAAGCTCCAGCAGCAGCATCGGCGCAAATGGCCTGGCCGAATGGGCGGAAAAACTCGAATTGCAGGGCAGGGGCGGCAAACTTGAAAACACCGCCGAGCTGTTCAGCGGCCTGACCGGTAAATACGATGAAGTGGTTGAATTCCTGAAACAGCAGATTGCCTGAATCCCCGTCTAAAAACCGGTTTCACCGCAAAGGCGCAAAGCACGCAAAGGTTTTTCTTTTCCGGTTGTAGTGTCATTTCGACCACAGGGAGAAATCTGGCAGATCACAGTCTGTGGCGCGAGATCCCTCGGCTGCGCTCGGGATGACAGCAATAATAAATTTGCCGCAGAGAACTATGGAGAATGAAATCGTAGGAGCGACTTTAGTCGCGAACAAGCTGCCCACGGGCACAGGCCTTGCTGAAATCGTGGGTTCGCGGCTGAAGCCACTCCTACGATAAATAAACCTTTGCGTTCTTTGCGACTCTGTGGTGAAAAAACCTTCTCCGTGGCCTCTGTGGCCAAATCACCCCCGCGCCCGTTTCACTGCTGCGCGCACCTGCTCCGGCGCCGTGCCGCCGATGTGGTTGCGCGCCGCCACCGAGCCTTCCAGCGCCAACACCTCGAACACGTCATCGCCTATATCTTCGCTGAACTGCTGCAGTTCATCCAGTTGCATTTCGCTCAAGTCCTTGCCGGTTTCAATGCCGTAGGCAACGGCCTTGCCGACAATTTCGTGCGCATCACGGAACGCCACGCCCTTGCGCACCAGGTAGTCGGCCAGATCGGTGGCGGTGGAAAAACCCTGTTTGGCCGCGCGCAGCATGTTGTCGCGCTTGCATTCGATGGCGGGAACCATGTCGGCGAAGGCGCGCAGGCAGCCGAGCACGGTGTCGATGGTGTCGAACAGCGGCTCCTTGTCTTCCTGGTTGTCCTTGTTGTAGGCCAGCGGCTGCGATTTCATCAGCGTCAGCAGGCTGACTAGGTGGCCGTTGACGCGCCCGGTCTTGCCGCGCACCAGTTCGGGCACGTCCGGATTTTTTTTCTGCGGCATGATCGACGAACCGGTGCAGTAGCGATCCGGCAGTTCGATGAAATCAAACTGCGCCGACGACCACAGCACCATTTCTTCCGACATGCGCGACATGTGGGTCAGCAGAATCGCGGATGCGGCACAGAATTCGATGGCGAAGTCGCGGTCGCTGACCGCATCCAGCGAGTTGTTGGCAGGCGCGTCGAAACCCAGCTCGGCGGCGGTCATGGCGCGGTCGATGGGATAGCTTGTGCCAGCCAGTGCGGCGGCGCCCAGCGGCGACACGTTCATGCGCGCCTTGCAGTCGGCGAAGCGCGAGGCGTCGCGCGCCAGCATTTCATACCAGGCCATCATGTGGTGGCCAAAGGTGACCGGCTGCGCCACCTGCAGATGGGTGAAGCCCGGCATGATGCTGTCGGCTTCGCGCTCGGCCACGTCCAGCAGGCCGTTTTGCAGTTGTTTAATCAGCGCGATAATGTGTTCGATGTTGTCGCGCAGATACAGGCGGATGTCAGTCGCCACCTGGTCGTTGCGCGAGCGGCCGGTGTGCAGGCGCTTGCCGGCGTCGCCAGCCAGTTCGGTGAGGCGCGATTCGATATTCATGTGCACGTCTTCACGCGCCACCGACCAGTTGAACCCGCCGTTTTCGATTTCCTGCTCGACGGTGTCCAGCCCGCTCAGAATAGCGTCGAGATCGGCGTCGCTGAGCACGCCGATTTTGTTCAGCATGCGGGCGTGGGCGCGCGAGCCGGCGATGTCGTGTTTGTACATGCGCTGGTCAAAATTCACCGAGGCAGTGAATTCCTCGACGAAAGCGTCGGTTTGCTCGCTGAAGCGGCCGCCCCAGATATTGCTGGTTTTGTCGTCACTCATGTTATTGGCACGGGTTATCGCGATAATTCCGCGCGAGTATATCAGATGCGCCCCGCGCGCCGCTGACGATATGCGCCCGAAGCAGGCATAAGCGGCAGCTTTGGCTTGTATTCCCCCGGTGGTGGTCTATTTCTAGTGGACATGAGCCACAAAACCAGCCAGCCCGAACCCGCCATCACCGCCACCATCAGCGAGCCGACGTTGCTGCCCGACTTTTGCGATATGCGGGTGATATTCATGGTGGTGCTGCTGGTCGAAGTGCTGGCGCTGGTGCTGACCATGGCGATTCCGACCACCACGGCGGCGTTCTGGGATTATCTTGCTTTTATTTCGATGCTGATGCAATGGATTGCGCTACTCAACGCCGCCACGCTGTGCGCCGGTCGGCGCTGGCTGAACCGGCTGTCGCCAAGACGTACGCTGTTTATCAGTTTCGCCCTGATGATGATGGTCAGCCTGCTGGTCAGCCTGGTGATGCTGGAATTGCAACGCCTGATGGCGCTGGATCAGCAAACCTCGCCGCTGGGCGAGAACTTTTTACTGCGGGTGATGCTGATCAGCGCCGCGATTTATGCGCTGGTGCTGCGGTATTTCTATATTCAGCATCAATGGCGCAGCAATCTCAGCGCCCAGGCGCGCGCCGAATTGCAGGCGCTGCGGGCGCGCATCCGGCCGCATTTTCTGTTCAACAGCATGAACACCATCGCCAGCCTGATTACGTTCAAACCCGATGCGGCGGAAAAAGCGGTGGAAGACCTGTCCGACCTATTCCGCGCCAGCCTGCAGGAAAAGAATATTCACACGGTCGAGGATGAAATCGCGCTCACCCGCAGCTATCTGGACATCGAAAAACTGCGCCTCGGCGAGCGGCTGGAGATTGAGTGGAATGTCACAGAATCGCTAAAAAATAAAGAAATTCCGTCGCTAATCCTGCAACCTCTGGCAGAAAATGCTATTTATCATGGTATCGAGCCGTTAACCGGTGGCGGCAGAATAACCATAACGGTCACCGAAGACGGCGGGCATCTGGTGCTTGAAGTAAGCAACCCGATCGACGAGACAACCGCCATGCCACACAAGAAGGGCAACCAGATGGCGCAGCAGAACATACGCCAGCGCCTGGAGCTTGCCTACGGCAAGCAGGCTGAATTCACCACAAATGAGACCAAACATTCCTATACCGTTCAATTGAGAATACCGCTGGGATAGAGCGTTATGAATGTATTGATTGTTGATGACGAGCAACTGGCCCGTCAACGTTTGCGTCACATGCTTGGGGAAATTGGCGGCCACCGCGTTATTGGCGAAGCCGCTTCTGGTGAGCAGGCATTGCAGAATGCCCAGAACAGCAATCCCGATATCATCTTGATGGACATCCGCATGCCGGGAATGGATGGCCTGCAGGCGGCCGACTATATCAGCCGCATGAACAATCCGCCGGCGATTATTTTCACCACCGCTTACAGCGACCATGCGCTGAATGCGTTTGAAACCCACGCGGTGGATTATCTGCTGAAACCCATCAAACAGGAGCGGCTGAAGCAGGCGCTGTCCGCTGCGCGCCGCGTCACCCGCGCCCAGCTCAACCGCCTGCTGGAAATCGAAAACGACAACTCACGCTCCAAAATCTGCGTCAAAACACGTGGCGAGCTGGAGCTGGTGCCGATTGAAGACATCGTGTATTTCAAGGCGGATCAGAAATATGTCACCCTGCGCACCGAAGACCACGAATACCTGATTGAAGAATCACTGAAGTCACTGGAACAGGAGTTTGCCAGCCGCTTCATGCGCATCCACCGTAATGCGCTGGTGGCGGAAGCCTATGTCAACGGCATGTCAAAAAACGACAGCGGCCATCCCTGTATCGTGTTCAACAATATCGACGACAAGCTGGAAATCAGCCGCCGTCATTTGTCAGAAGTGCGCAAAAAACTGAAAGCCGCGAAAATCTGATGCCACACAAACCGTCATTGCCGGCGCAGCGTAGTCATGCCGCGCCGGCAATATGGTTGATTCTATGAACGCTGTTTCAACAAGGCCTGCTGCATCGCCTTGCTGATATTGTCCGCGGCAAATTCCAGCACCGTTATGCCAACGATGCGCTGCGTCAGTTCGTCGCCGCTGGCGTCAACAAACAGCAGGGTCGGATACAGGCTGATCTTTCTCTCCAGGGCAAAGTCCAACACGCTTTTCAGCCGCCCATCAAAGTCGCGAATGCTGCTGATATCATCCACCACGATTTTGCGCAGCAATGCGCGACCGGCAAAATCACCACTGAGTATCATCGGCTCCAGCACCTGTTGATCCAGCGCCTCGCAGTATTCGCACCAGTCGGTGCTGAACGACAAAATAACAATCCGCCCGGTTTGCGCCGCCTGTTTGCCCAGCGCTGACAGGTCAAACACGGTTCGTATCAGCGTGGATTCGACCGGGTCATCCTCATATTCATAAGTTTCGGCCATCGTCTGGCTGAACGCCATCGCTGCCAGCAGCACAACTGCCCACACAAAGACAATGCTAAACTGTTCGTAACCGGGTCGAGAACCGGAATATCCTGTACTCATGCATCCATACTAGACCGACACATGCCAACTGACAACGCCCTGCAAAACAAAACCGTACTGGTGACGCGCCCCGAGGGGCTGCAACATAAACTGTGCGACCTGTTGACGCAGGCTGGCGCCCGGCCGGTTCACTATGCTGCGATTGAAATTACCGCGCCGGCGGATGACTGCAGCCGCGAGCATGCTCGTGAACATTTTGCAGCGTTCGACATCGCTATCTTTATCAGCCCGACAGCGGTGAAAACCACGCTCGACTACATGCCGGTGGATGACAGCAACTGCAAACTGGCGGCGATTGGCAGTCGTTCGCAGCGCGCGCTGGAGCGGGCCGGTTTGACGGTCAGCATTCAGCCTCAAGGTCACGACAGCGAAAGCCTGCTGCAACACCCCGGCTTGCAGGCCAGCGAGGTGGCGGGCAAAAACATTGTTATCTTTCGTGGTGAAGATGGCCGCGACGTGCTGGCGCGGGAATTACAAAAGCGCGGCGCAAACGTTCACTATGCCGCCATGTATCGCCGCATCTGTCCGCAACACACACAGCCTTTTGATACAGCGTTCATCAATTCACTCGACGCCATTACTGTTTCCAGCAATGAAGGCTTGCAAAACCTGTATGACATGGCGATAAAGGGTGAAGCGGACAAGGATGCACTGCTGGCGACGCCGCTGTGTGTACCTGGCCAGCGCGCGCTCAAACTGGGGCAATCACTCGGCTTCCAGCATATCGAGGTGGCTGACAACGCCACCGATGACGCCATGTTCGGTGCTGTACGCCGCCTGTTTTCCAATGTTTCGGCGCAGGATTAAAGGTATTCCCGGCTGTAAAGGATTTCTGCCATAATAGTGGCAACAAATGAGGATAATCCCATGAAACACATCATGTCAGCCCTGTTGATTACCATCATTACCGTGGTGGCTTATTCCATGTACCAGCAACAGGATGTCGGCTACATAAAAATCGGTTTCGGCGATTTTGATTTTGAAACCAACTTGCTGGTGTTGCTGGCCGCAACGCTGGTGGTGATGTTTGTGTTGTCCATGCTGGTTCATCTGCTGCAATCCATCATCAATGTGTTTGCCCTTTTTGGAAGCAAGCGCAAACAGCGTTTGCAACAAAAAGCGCGTCAGGCCTTAACCCAGGGTTTGATTGAACTGGCGGAAGGGCGTTTTGACAAGGCGGAAAAAATATTGCTCAGCCAGATCAAGCATAACGAATATCCCCTTCTCGCCTACCTCGGCGCGGCGCGCGCCGCGCAACAACAGGGCGCGCACGAGCGCCGGGACAAATACCTGCGACTGGCGCATGAAGCAGCGCCCGAAGCCGATATCGCCATCAGCCTCACCCAGGCGGAACTGCAACTGGCGCACCAGCAATACGAACAGGCGCTGGCCACCCTCAGCGTGCTGGCGGAGCGCGCGCCAAAACATGCTTATGTCATCAAGCTGCTGGCGCGCGCCTATCAACGCCTCAACGACTGGCAAAACCTGAAAGCGCTGATTCCCGACATCAAGAAACACGCTGTGTTTGACACAGACGAAACCCCGCGCCTGGAAATTGCGGTGTGGAGTGGTTTGATGCAGGACGCCGCCACGCGCAACAATCTTGATGCGCTGATGAAGCTGTGGCATGAACTGCCGCGGCACCTGAAGCCGGTTCCGCAATTGACCCGGGCCTATGCGCAACAGCTGGTCAAACTGGAAGCCGCTGGCGAGGCCGAGCAGGTGTTGCGTCAGTTCCTCAACCACAACTGGGATGATGACCTGATTCAGCAGTATGCCGAGCTGGATGTGTTCGATGACAACAAACAACTGGAAACCGCCGAAAAATGGCTGCAGGAACACCCGCACAATGCGCATCTGTTATATGCGCTGGGCAATATGTGCGTGCATCGCTCGTTGTGGGGCAAGGCCAAAAACTATTACGAAGCCAGCCTGGCGGTACAGCCTTTGCCCGAAACCTATTTGAGACTGGCGCGTTTGATGGAAGAACAGATGCACAATCCGGAGGCGGCGCAGGAATATTACCGGCAGGGTTTGCACTTGCTGGTGGGCAAGGTGTGTGATGCGGATCTGGAAAAGTTAAGCGCTCGCACAGTTGACAAGGACGACACAAAACCGGCGCTCAAGGTAGTTTAATCCATCGCGGCGGGCGGCTTCTGTCAGCAGCGCAACATATTTACTTCCAGCAAGGCCGTTCCTTTACACTACGGCAACTTCATCGCCCAGTCTGATGATTCCGCTTTCCAGCACGCGAGCATTGATGCCGCCATGTCCGCGCATGGCATTGTAACCGCCTGCACCCAGGTTTTCTTCCATGCGTGAACAGGGGTGACACAGGCCGGTCATTTCCAGCACAGCCTCTCCGATACGAAAACGTTTGCCTTTCAGCGCCAGCAGATTGACGCCACTCACGACAATATTACGCCTCAGTAATTGCGGGTCGACAGAATCCTTGTGCAGCAAGGACGCCACCGCTGCAATATGTTCCGCCTGTATCAGCGTGACTTCTCGCTTGCCGCTGCGACCGGCATAGCGGTCACCTTCAAGGCCGCCGCCAATCACGGCGTTGACGCTTTGCAATTCAATCAGTGGTTGGCGTTTTTTGTCGCGCACGCCTATCCATTCCACCCGGCCGGTTTGAGGCAGGTTGCGCATCAACTGTTCAATGCTCAGATTGGCTGACACGGCTGGTTAAACAGACGGTTTGGTGATGCCCATGGCGCGCAGGGCGTCGTCGGAATATTCGAATGAATCGGAATAGATTTGTGTTTCGGGCAAACCGCGCGCATAAAACAGATCCATGCCGGCCTTGATCATTGGCGGCGGGCCGCTCATGTAGACATCGTAGTTAGTCAGGTCAGGATGATCCTCCACGACTTTTTCATGCACGAAACCTGTCGCGCCCTGCCAGTTGTCTTCTGGCAGGGGCTCGGACAACACGGGCGTGTAAGTCAGATTGTCGTGCTGCTGCGCCCATTTGCTACACTGATCGTCCATGTACAAATCGCGTTTTGAACGCACCCCGCAATACAAATGGATTGGCCGCTGCATGCCAGTATAAAACGCATGCTCCAGCATGCCTTTCAGTGGCGCATAGCCGGTGCCACCCCCCATCATGATGATGGGCCGGTCGGAATCCTCGCGCAGATAATAACTGCCCAATGGCCCCTGCAGGCGCAACAGGGTTTTGGGCTTCAGGCCATCAAAAACAAAATCGCCGAAATGGCCATCAGGCACATGGCGAATATGCAGCTCGATAAATTCGTCATTGTGTGGCGCATTGGCGATGGAAAAGGCGCGACGCTTGCCATCCTTCAGCAGAAATTCGATATATTGCCCGGCGAGAAATTGCAGCCGTTCGTTCTCGGGTAGCTTGAGCTTGAGCTGCATGATGTCGTGCGTCAGCAACTGCATGTGCTCAACCCGGCAGGGCAGGGTTTTGACCTCGACATCCGCCGCCTGGGTGATTTCACGCACGGCGATTTCAAGGTCGGATTTTGGCAGCGCCTGGCAGAACATGGCCTTGCCGGCGTCCGCCTCGGCCCGGGCGCTGGCGCGAAGTTCTTTTCTGTATTCGATTTCGCCGGATAACAGCTTGCCCGCACATTTTCCACAGGCTCCATTGCGGCAGCCGTAGGGCAAACCCACCCCTTCTCGCAGCGCGGCTTCGAGCACAGTCTCACCGGGTTTGACAGTAAAACTGTGGCCACTTGCTGGCACGGTAACCTTGTTGTTCATCGATTCAGTCTCCGCCCTGGCGTCCGGCGAAACCGCCAGACAGCGAGCGCGCATTGTCGCGTATTTTGTCTGACAATAAAACTGTAATTTACCTGTTGGTATCGATATCCGCTGGCATCGCCGGATGCGCCGACTTTACAGCCTGTTTACACGATTCGCTATAAAACACAATAAGTTAAGAATCCTGACCCTGTGCCGATTAATGGAATTGCCAGACACAAAACGAGGTATTGAAATGTACATAATTCCCCTGCCTGACAAGCAACGGATAACCGGGGGGTTTTCACATGCCGCCGGGCGCGGCGGCTGTGTCGCCTGTCGTCGCCCATGACTGTTCCCGTGATATTGACTCAATTCGGAACAGGCGACTGCAAACGATGTTGAGAGCGGGGGTCGTCCAAGGCGCAGTCTCCCTTGATGTCGCCGGGATTTCTGCTACCCGGGTTGCAGCGCCGCTTCAAACATTGCCGTTATTGTAACAACAATCACCATGCCTGTATTAAGCAAGAGCGTTTTTAGCAGCAACCGTGTCGTCAGCAAACTGTTTTCCATGACCATGTCGGTCAGTGGCGTCTGTTTGCTGCTCGCTTCGGTTGCCTACACGGTAATCAACTTGTACGATCAGCGCGCATCGCTTGTGCAACACACTTCCATTCTCGCCAATATCATAGCTGACTCAACTTCCGCTACGCTGGCGCTTGGTGACGCTGACGCCGCTACCGAACGCTTGCTCGCATTGCGCGCGGATAACGCCATCACCCATGCCAGCCTGTACAACAAGCAGGGGCGCAAACTCGCAGAATACAGGCTGGACAGGGCAGACGCTTCAGCAACCGATGATATCGTCTGGTCACTGCCTGATAAACCTTCAGTGACGCATCTTGAATTTCATGATTACGTATTTGATTATATCCTGCCCATCAAGCTTGATGGTGAGCTGGTCGGCCAATTACACATCCGCTCTGATCTGAGTTTATGGCGCCAGTTCATCATGGAGCGGATTGCCGTCTCGGTGATGTTGCTTGTTTTGCTGTTTTTTGTCGTTTTCGTTTTAACCACCAGCCTACAAAGGCGCATGACCAAACCGATGGCCGTTCTTGCCCGCTCTGCACGGGAAGTTGCCGATAACAAAAACGGTCGTTCATGCGGCAGCCTTCAACCCGGTCATCAGCGCCTGCAACCTGCCGTAACAGGATCCGGCGCAATACGATCCCACCGTATACTGGTTGCGGATGGCGACCCTGCATTTCGCAAAGTGGTGGCTGAGCATCTTCGTGCAGCGGGCTTTGATGTCAGTCTCGCACGCTCTGGCGATGAGGCGTTTGAGCTTGCCGGACAATTTCAACCTGATCTGATACTGCTTGACGCCACCATCGACGGGCTGAGTGGTTATGACGCCTGTCATCGTCTTGGCCAGGACAAGGTGTTGTCATCTATTCCGGTGGTGATGGTAACCAGGATGGATGATATGGACTCGGTGAACCAGGCTTTCAATGCAGGCGCGCGTGATTTTATCTGCAGGCCAGTCAACTACCCGATGCTCATCAAGCATTTGCACTTCATCCTGCGCAGCGCAGCCAATGAGATGCAATTGCGGGAAAACGAAAGCAAACTGAAAACCGCGCAACGAATGGCCAACTTGGGATACTGGCGCATCGATCTGCGATCCGACAACATCGAAATCTCCGATCATCTGGCTGACATGTGCGATCTTGTCCCCGGCGGCGCATACGCCATTCAGCATTACGAGGCCTGTATCGACGAAAACGACAGGGCATTGTTTCGTGAAACACTGAACCGCACACAACAGGATGGCGCGCCAGCATCCATCGAATACAGCCTGCTGGATACAAAAGGCGGTCGCACACTTGTTCGTCAGGACACCAATGTCAGCAAACTCGCATCCGGCGCTGTCGTCATTGGCGTGGTGCAGGATATTACCCGCCAGAAGGCCGTGCAGGAACAAATTCGCCGGATGGCATACTTCGACACCCTGACCGGGCTCGCCAGTCGCAGTTACTTTATGCAGCATCTTAACGACGCCATCAACAACGCGCACAGGCATAACCATCAGGTTGTCCTGCTGTTTCTTGATCTCGACGGCTTCAAGGACATCAATGATGCGCTGGGACACAACACCGGCGACTACCTGTTGACCGTAATCGCATCCCGGCTTAAAACCGCGCTGCGTGACGCGGATTTCATCGCGCGACTGGGTGGCGATGAATTTTGCGTATTGCTGGATGAATGCGCTGACAACCATGAAGCAATCATTGTTGCAGAGAAATGCCTGCAAGCCATACACGAAACCATAGAGCTGGCCAGTCGAAACTACAGCCCCAAGGCCAGTATCGGCATTGCGCGCTACCCGGAGGATGCCGCCAACATGGATGATTTGCTTAAAGCCGCTGACAGCGCCATGTACGCCGCCAAGCACGACGGCAAGCATTGTTATGCATTCTATGACCCATCCATGACTTCCCGCGCCGAACAACGCATGATGCTGGAAATGGATTTGAAGCAGGCCTTCGCCAACAATGAGTTTGAATTGCACTATCAGCCTCAGATTGATTTTCACGATGGCCGCATGGTTGGCGTCGAGGCGCTTGCCCGGTGGATTCATCCGGAGCGCGGTATGGTGCCGCCGGACCAGTTTATTCCTGTACTGGAGCAAATCGGCATGATATCGGATTTTGGCGAGTGGGTTATCAACACCGCCTGCAAGCAGCTTAAACACTGGCGCGAACAAGGTCTGGCCCGCCTGTCCATGGCCGTCAACATTTCTCCCCTGCATTTTTCCGACGGCTCGCTCGCCAATAATGTATCCCGCGCTCTGGCGACCAACCACATCCCGGCGGATCTGCTCGAAATTGAAATTACCGAAAGCATGATTCAAACCGGCGACGCCATTTTGCACTCTTTTGACGAACTCAAGGAGATTGGCGTAACCATTGCCATTGATGATTTCGGCACCGGCTACTCCTCGCTGGGTTCACTGAAAAACCTGCCGATTGACCGCTTGAAAATCGACCGATTATTCATCAACGACATCTCGCATCATGCAGACGACAATATTATGCTCGGCACTATCTTCGGCATGGCGCATGCGCTGAATTACAAGGTTGTCGCTGAAGGCGTTGAAACGGAAGAACAAACCATCATTCTTGCCGGGCTTGGGTGCGATATTGCACAGGGATATTATTTCAGCCGACCGGTTACGGCAGACCAGATACCCAAACTGTATTTCACGGTTTTTCAACCCGCTTCTGACTCATCAGGCGTAGCCAGGCGTTAACAACATGCAACATTCTCAGCACCCCCCTGACAAACCGGGTCCACGCTTACGCGTGGTGGATTCGCAACCACAGGTTTTTGACCCGAAAAATATCAAGAAGCTGCCCACGCCATCCAAAACCGTTTCCATTCTGTTACAGGCGTTGGTTGATGAAGACATGGACTTCCACCAGCTGGCGGAAATACTCGAGCAGTTTCCTTCTATTGTCGTGCGGCTGATTGCACTGGCGAATTCCGCTTGGTCATCACCCGTATCAACCATTGATTCACTGGAAATGGCCTGTGCGCGGCTTGGCTTTAATGTCGTGCGCAGCGTCAGCATCGCTGTCGCCATTTCTGCGCCGTTTGACCCCAGCCGCTGTCCGGCATTCAATGCCGAAAGGTTCTGGTGCAGCGCATTTTTGAATGCCGACGCCGCCACATGGCTGGTTGAACGCCATCCAAGCATCAATCCGCAGGCGGCGCGAACCGCAGGCCTGTTGTATAACCTCGGCCTGCTGCTACTGGTGGTGGACATGCCAGACAAAACCCATCAGGCTTTAACCGAAGCGAGCGCGCATCCCGACATCCGGCTTAACCATGCGCTGCAGCAACATTGCGGGATTGGTTATGACGAAGCCGGCGCAATTATTTCACAGGCATGGCGATTGCCTGACAAGCTCGCCAACGCTATTGGCGGGCATCGCCTGTCACTTCATGAAATCGACAATGAACTGACCTATTACCTTGCACTGGCATGTCAAATCAGCTCATCACTGTGCAGTGAACAGGAATATATTCCCGTTGAAACCGGCGGCTGCATCACCCCGCCACCGGTCGAGCATCAGCTTGCCGTTTTGCGCCGGCTCAAATCGTCATTGCCCAAGACCAGGCAGCTCGCTTCCCTGCTGTATCACTATTAACTGCGTCTGCTGAAACGCGTATAATTCGTGCTAATTTGATTACCGATATCACTCTCATGACGCGCGTCAAAATCTACAGCACTGGCATCTGCCCGATTTGTGACAAAACCAAAAACCTGCTTGCCAAATGGGGCATCCCTTACGAAGAAGCCCGGCTTGATACCGGCGACATGGAAGTGCGGCGCGAATTCATGGAAAAAACCAATGGCGCGCGCATGGTGCCGCAAATTCTGATTGACGGCGAATGGATTGGCGGGTTCACCGAACTGACCGAGCTACATATGGAGGACAAACTCGATCACCTGGTTGAATCCGCTTCCTGATGCGCAATAAAAAAACCCTCACAAGGAGGGCTTTTGTTTCGATGCCGCCGGTGTATCAACGCGCGCGTCGGCGCATAACCACCATGCCAAACAAACCGGCGCTCATCAGCGCCAGTACTGAAGGCTCCGGCACAGGCTTCAGTTTCTTCTTTTTCTTCCAGGCTTTTTTCCCGGCTATCATTTTTTTGTGCTTTTCACCGGTTTTTTCTCTTTTGACCTTGTAGTGTTTTTTCCAGTCCGAGTGACTGCTCCACATAACAGAAGGCTGACCAATAAGCTGATAACCTGTATCCATCGCCCTGACAGGCGTAGCGCCAAGCATTGCCGCCAATGCAATCGCTACGGTTAGTGTTGCGAACAGTTTCATATCCTCTCCCCATATCGCATTATTAACAGCTATCGAGGCTACTCGCTTGCGGTTGGGCAGTAAACGCCCCTTGTGTAAACAAATGTTAATAAAATATTACAAATGAGGTTGCAAGCTCTTCTTTTGTAGTGCTCTACAAGCCAATCTGCTCCCAAATTTCATCCACCCTTTGTTTCACCTTTTCATCCATCTGTATCGGGACGCCCCACTCCCGTGAAGTTTCACCCGGCAGCTTGTTGGTGGCGTCGATGCCAACCTTTGAGCCCAGACCTGAAACGGGCGAGGCAAAGTCGAGATAATCAATCGGGGTGTTTTCCACCAGTGTGAAATCGCGCGCCGGGTCGACCCGCGTGCTGATGGCCCAGATGACGTCCTCCCAGTTGCGGGTGTTCACATCCTCATCAACCACGATGACGAATTTGGTGTACATAAACTGCCGCAAAAAACTCCACACGCCGAACATCACGCGTTTGGCGTGGCCGGGATATTGTTTTTTCATGCTGACAACGGCGACGCGGTAGGAACAGCCTTCTGGCGGCAAGTAGAAATCGGTGATTTCCGGAAACTGTTTTTGCAGGATCGGCACGAACACTTCGTTGAGCGCGACACCCAGTATCGCCGGCTCATCCGGCGGCCGGCCGGTGTAGGTGCTGTGATAGATCGGGTTTTTGCGATGGCTGATGCGCTCGATGGTGAACACCGGAAAGGTTTCGACTTCGTTGTAGTAGCCGGTGTGATCGCCAAACGGACCTTCTTCGGCTATGTCATCGGGGTAGATGAAACCTTCCAGAATATATTCAGCCGCGGCCGGCGCCTGTAATTCGCTGAGCGCGCATTTGACGACTTCGGTTTTACTGCCGCGCAACAGGCCGGCGAAACCGTATTCAGACAGCGTATCAGGCACCGGTGTTACCGCGCCGAGGATAGTGGCCGGGTCCGCGCCCAGCGCCACCGCTATTGGAAACGGTTCACCAGGATGCGCCTGCTGCCATTCCTTGAAGTCCAGCGCGCCACCGCGTTGCGCCAGCCAGCGCATGATAACGCGGTTTTTGCCCAGCACCTGCTGGCGGTAAATGCCCAGGTTCTGCCTGTCCTTGTGCGGACCCCTGGTGATCACCAGTCCCCAGGTAATCAGCGGCGCGGCGTCGCCGGGCCAGCAGGTTTGCACCGGAATCTTGCCAAGATCGACTTCGTCCTTTTCCAGCACCACCTGCTGGCAGGGCGCCTTGCTGACCACTTTGGGCGCCATATTAAGCACCTGCTTGAACACAGGCATTTTTTGCCAGGCGTCTTTCAGACCTTTCGGCGGGTCGGGCTCCTTGAGAAAAGCCAGCAGTTTGCCGACTTCGCGCAACGCCTCAACACTGTTTTCACCCATGCCCAGCGCTACCCGTTTTGGCGTGCCAAACAGGTTGGCCAGCACCGGCGCTGTGCTACCCTTGACATTTTCAAACAGCAAGGCCGGGCCACCCGCCTTGAGCGTGCGGTCGCAGATTTCGGTAATTTCGAGATACGGATCGACTTCCAGCGAAATGCGCTTCAGCTCTCCCAGTGATTCGAGCTGGCTGATGAAGTCGCGAAGGTCATGATATTGCATGTGCGCCCGGCAAATCCTGAATTATGCTAATGGCGAAAACCGTAGTATGCCACTTATTAGCAAGCTGTCAGGTATCAATGTTGGTGGCGGAGAGCGCATTGCTTTCGATGAAATCACGGCGAGGCTCCACCTGGTCGCCCATCAACGTTGTGAACACCTCATCGGCGGCGATGGCGTCTTCCACCCGCACCTGCAACATGCGGCGGGTTTCCGGATTCATCGTGGTTTCCCACAACTGCTCGGGGTTCATTTCACCCAGTCCCTTGTAGCGCTGGATATTCTGGCCCTTGCGCGCCTGCGCCATCAGCCAGTCCATCACTTCGCGGAAAGAACTCACCGCCAGCTGTTTGTCGTTGCGCTCGATGATGGCGTCTTCAGCCAGCAACGAATCCAGCTTGTCGCCCAGCGCAGCGATGACGGCATAATCGCTGGAAGTCAGCAGTTCGTAATCCAGCACATAGTCGTGATCCAGCCCGTGCTGGGTGCGGGTGATGCAAATCGCCGGTTTTTCATCTTCATTGTCGATGATGCGGGCGCTGTAGATGCTGCCGGTTAATTTATATTTATCCAATAAATTCAATAACTTGTCTATATATTGCTGCAGTTTTTCCAGGTCTTCCAGGTCGTCTTCGGCCAGTCCCCTGATGTTCATCATTTCCAGCAAAATGGACTCATCAATGCGCCGCGACAGGCGGCTGATGACATTCATCACCCCCAGATAGCTGCGCGCCAGGTCTTCCAGCGCGGTTCCGGTAATCGGCGGCGCCTCGGCATTGACCATCAGTTTGGCGTCGGTAATGGCCTGATTCAGCAGCCAGGCGTTGAGTTCGTCATCATCTTTCAGATAGCGCTCCTGCTTGCCTTTTTTCACCTTGTACAGCGGCGGCTGCGCGATGTAGACGTGACCGCGCTCGATCAGGTCGGTCATCTGGCGGTAGAAGAACGTCAGCAGCAAGGTGCGGATATGTGAGCCATCGACATCGGCGTCGGTCATGATGATGATGCGGTGATAGCGCAGCTTGTCAGGGTTGTATTCTTCCTTGCCGATGCCGCAACCCAGCGCGGTAATCAGGGTGCCGACTTCGGCCGAGGCCAGCATTTTGTCGAAGCGCGCTTTTTCCACATTCAGGATTTTTCCTTTCAGCGGCAGAATCGCCTGGGTGCGCCGGTCCCTGCCCTGTTTGGCGGAGCCGCCGGCCGAGTCGCCCTCCACCAGATAGATTTCGCACAGCGCCGGGTCTTTTTCCTGGCAGTCGGCCAGCTTGCCGGGCAAACCGGCCACATCCAGCGCGCCCTTGCGGCGGGTCATTTCCCGCGCCTTGCGCGCCGCCTCGCGGGCGGCGGCGGCTTCAATAATTTTCGAGGTGATGGCCTTGGCGTCGGCCGGATTTTCCAGCAGGAATTCCTGCAATTTTTCACCAAGCGTGCTTTCCACCACCGATTTCACCTCGGATGACACCAGTTTGTCCTTGGTCTGCGAGGAGAATTTGGGATCGGGCACTTTCACCGACAGCACGGCGGTGAGGCCTTCGCGGGCGTCATCGCCGGAAATATTCACCTTGGCGCGCGCGGCGATGCCCTGCTTGTCCATGTACTGGTTCAGGCTGCGGGTGAGCGCGGCGCGGAAACCAGCAATATGGGTGCCGCCGTCTTTCTGCGGAATATTGTTGGTGAAAGGATAAATATTTTCCTGGTAGGAATCGTTCCACTGCATCGCCAGCTCAACCGTGATGTCATCCTTCTCGACGACAAAATGCAGCACGTTTTCGTGCAGCGGGGTTTTCTTTTTGCTCAGGTGCTCGACGAATGACTTGATGCCGCCTTCGTATTCGAAAATATCCTGCTTGTCACTGCGCTCGTCATGCAGCACGATGCGCACGCCGGAATTGAGAAAGGACAGCTCGCGCAGGCGTTTGGACAAAATATCGTAATGAAACTCGATGTTTTTGAAGATTTCCTCACTGGGCCAGAAACGCAGCGCAGTGCCGGTTTTCTCGGTGTCGCCCACTACTTCCAGCGGCGCCACCGGCTCCCCCATGCGGTATTCCTGCTCATGCTTTTTGCCATCGCGCCAGATGGTGAGCTTCATTTTTTCTGACAGCGCATTGACCACTGACACGCCCACGCCGTGCAGGCCGCCGGATACCTTGTAGGAATTATCGTCGAACTTGCCGCCGGCGTGCAGCACGGTCATGATAACTTCCGCCGCCGAGCGCCCTTCTTCTGGATGAATATCGGTGGGAATGCCGCGGCCGTTGTCGGTGACGGTCACTGAATTATCGCTATGAATCTTGACGTTGATTTCCGAGCAATGCCCGGCCAGCGCCTCATCGATGGAGTTATCCACCACCTCGAATACCATGTGGTGCAGTCCAGTTCCATCATCGGTGTCGCCGATATACATGCCAGGGCGCTTGCGCACCGCCTCCAGCCCTTTCAGGACCTTGATATTGGAGGAATCGTAAGTGTCTTTGCTCATAAGCGGAATCTAAAGGGAATCAATCACTTGAATAGAGCGCCCATTATACCAGTTCCTGCAGCCTGCCCTGTTCCACGTGGAACATTTTTTTATGCTTCCAGGCGGACAAATCGACCTGCTCCGGCTCGATTGCGGTCACGAACAACTGCACCCGCATCGACTGGATGACTTTGATGATTTGCTGGCGGTGGTTCGCGTCCAGCTCGGCGGGCAGATCATCATAAAGCAACACACACGGCTTGTTGTTCGCCTGGGAAAAATACATCGCCTGCGCCAGCCGCAACAAGGCCACCAGCATTTTTTGCTGACCTCGCGAGATGCCAGTCTGCGCAGACTGGCCGTCCACCCGGATATACAAATCCGCGCGATGCGGCCCTGCGCTGGTATGACCACGCTGGCGGTCGCGCTGAATCGTATGCTGCAAGACTTCCAGCAGCGAGCTGTCAGCCGCCCAGCCGCGGCGGTATTCGATTACCACCTCGCGATCAGGAAAAAAACGGCTGACCAGATTTTGCAGCATTGGCGTCAGCTGCCGCACATAATCATCGCGCAGGGCGTCGATTCGGACCGCGGTTTCGTCAAGTTCAACGTCCCACAACTGGCACAGTTTTAATGACTGACCACTGCGAAAGGCGGCGTTGCGCTGGGTCACCGCGCGTTTGTAACGCTGCCATGCATGAAAAAAACCATGTTCCACGTGGAACACCCCCCAGTCGATGAACTGACGGCGCTCGGCCGGGCCTGCGGTAATCAGGCGGTAACTGTCCGGATGAATCGCCAACACTGGAAAACAGGCGGCGATATCCGCCACCCGCTTGATGCTCTGCTGGTTGAGCCGGATTTGCAGCTTCTGTCTGCTGCGCCAGATGCCAACCGGTGTCAGCGTAGCCGAGCCCTGGTGCAGACGCGCAAACAATTCAAAAAAACTGGCTTGGTGGTTGATCAGGTCGGAAATATGCTGGGTGCGAAATGAACGCACATGGCTGAGATAATAAATTGCTTCCAGCAGGCTGGTTTTGCCGGTGGCGTTTTGCCCGCTGATCAGGTTGACGCCGCTGCTGGCGTCGAATTCAACCTGTTGCAGATTTCGGAATTGCTGGATGTGTAAATGCGCTAGCCGCATTCGGCAGGGAATCGATCGCCGTTGTTACAGGCGCATGGGCATGATGACGTATTTGTAGTCGGGTTGATCCGGGAAGGTCAGCAGGCAGCTGCTGTTGGAATCGCGCAAGGAAGATTGCACCATTTCGCTATCGGATGAATTCAGCACGTCCAGGATGTAGTTCACGTTGAAGCCGATTTCGATTTCCGGGCCGCTGTAGTTCACTTCCACTTCAATATCAGCTTCTTCCTGATCCGGGTTATGTGCTTCGAGCTTGAGTAAATTCTTCTGTAAAATCAAACGGATACCACGATATTTCTCATTTGACAGAATCGAGGCGCGAATCAGCGCCTGCTTCAGCGCTTCGCGATCCGCGGTCAGCAATTTGCTGTCGCTCTCCGGTATCACCCGGTTGTAATCCGGGAAACGGCCATCGATCAGCTTGGAGGTGAAGCGAATGTTGTCCAACTCGACCTGCATGTGATTGTTGGCCAGCACCAGTTTGACCGCCACATCATTGTCAGACAACAGACGCGCCAGTTCGAGTACGCCCTTGCGCGGCAGAATCACCTGTTTGACATCGGCGATGTCGTTTTCCAGCGTTTTTTCCGCAAACGCCAATCGATGGCCATCAGTGGCGACGGCGCGTATTTTTTGCGCGCTGACCTCAAACAGCAAACCGTTCAGGTAATAGCGCACGTCCT
Organism: Gammaproteobacteria bacterium; assembly: GCA_026995045.1. Classification (GTDB taxonomy): domain Bacteria; phylum Pseudomonadota; class Gammaproteobacteria; order SZUA-229; family SZUA-229; genus S139-92. Next base: position 24,448 of record JALWPK010000145.1, read on the forward strand.
GTTGCGCCATGGCGAAGGCGGTTTTATCAATCAACTGGCGCAGGGTGTTTTGCGCCACCTCAAAACTGAACTGGCTTTCTATCGCATCCAGTGAGGGAAAATCAGCAGCCGGCAGGGTCGTCAGGGTAAACCGGCTGCGGCCGGATTTGATCAGGGCCTTGTCACCATCGACTGAAAAATCAATCCGGGATTCCGCAGGCAATGCCTTGCAGATATCGAGCAGTTTGCGGGCCGGCACGGTGATATCGCCTGGCTCGTCAATCACCATGTTAACGCTGGCCTTGAGCTCGATTTCCAGATCCGTGGCGGTCAGGTTGAGTGACTGTTCGTCTGCCTGCAATAGCACATTGGACAATGCCGGCATGGTTTGCCGTTTTTCGACTGCGCCAATGATTTGCTGTAAGGGGGTAAGCAGTTCTTCGCGCTGAATCTGGAATTTCATGGGGTGGCCTATTTATTATCTTTTTATTTATATATGTATTCAGTAATTATTATTAGCAACTGATCTTTTTGTGGATAACTTGTATTTTTATAATATAATCAATAAGATATTTTATTATCCTGATTGTATGCATCGGGACTAAGCAGCTGCTAATTTGTATATAGTCTGTGGATAAAAACCAGCGCTGATTTCCTCGACAGTTTGTCACAGCCCGGCGCACATTTTACCCACAAGTTGTTAATGCGTTGCGCCTAATTGCTGAGAATGCGCATCATGTTCATATAGTCTTCGTTGATGCGGTTATCCGACTCGCGCAATTCTGCGATTTTTCGGCAGCCATGTAAAACGGTGGTATGATCGCGGCCGCCGAATGCGTTGCCGATTTCGGGCAGGCTGTGATTGGTCAGCTCCTTGGACAGCGCCATCGCCAGCTGTCGGGGGCGGGTAATCGATCGGCTGCGGCGGTTGGACAGCAAATCCGAACTGCGGATTTTGTAATATTCGGCCACGGTTTTCTGGATGTTCTCAATCGTGATGGTGCGATCCTGCAACGCAATCAGGTCGCGCAGCGCTTCCTTGGCGAAATCCAGGGTAATGGGCTTGCCGGTGAAGTTGGCGGTGGCGGCGACGCGGCGGAACGCACCTTCCAGTTCGCGGATATTGGAGCGAATGCGCTTGGCGATGAAGAATGCGACATCGTTCGGCATGACGACGCCGGCCTCTTCCGCTTTTTGTTGCAGAATGGCGACGCGGGTTTCCAGCTCGGGCGGCTCGATGCACACCGGCAGACCCCAGCCAAAGCGAGAGCGCAAGCGTTCTTCCAGTCCTTCGACTTCCTTCGGGTAACGGTCACAAGTGAGAATAATCTGGCGGCCGCTTTCCAGCAAGGCGTTGAAAGTATGAAAAAACTCTTCCTGGGAACGCTCCTTGCCGGCAAAAAACTGGATATCATCGATCAGCAGCGCGTCCAGTGAGCGGTAATAATGCTTGAAGTCATCAATCGTATTGTGTTGCAAGGATTTGATCATGTGACCGACAAAGCGCTCGGAATGCAGATACACCACTCGCGCTTTCGGGTTTTGTTTGAGCAACTGGTTGCCGACAGCGTGCATCAGGTGGGTTTTACCCAGCCCGACGCCACCGTACAAAAACAGCGGGTTGTAGGCGTCGCCCGGATTCTGTGACACTTGCAGCGAGGCCGCACGCGCCAGTTCGTTGGACTTGCCCTCGACAAAATTGTCGAAAGTGAATCCGCTGTTCAGATTGGTTTCCACCTTGCCGCGCAAGGGGGCTGGCGTCTGCCCGGCAATAAAGCTGTCCATGTCTTCGGATACCTGACTGTCGCCGGTCGAGGATGTCGATTCGGCCTGCGCAGGCGCAGGCTTGTGCGCGGACTGTTTGCTCTGGCTGCCGATTTCCAGCGACAGCGTGACCGGCTGCGGGCTGATATCCTGCAATATCTGGTTAATTTGCTGTTGAAAATGCTGTTTCACCCAGTCCAGCACAAAGCGGTTGGGCGCCAGCAAGGTGAGCGAGCCGTCCTGCTCATTGACCTGCAGGGGGCGAATCCAGGTATTGAGCTGCTGGTCAGACAGCGACTGTTCCAGCCGGGAAAGACATTTTGACCACAAACTCTGGCTCACCAGGAACCGCCTCCATCATTCAGGGCAACATGGGTTGATACGGGAAATGATTGGCGATTGTATACCGGAAAAATTCGCTTATCCACAAGCATTCTGTCAATTTCCGGTCACCTGTGGCCAGGGTGTGGATAAGTGATTGAAAGCGGAAAAAATATCCTTCAACGAAAAAACCGGAAGTTGTGCAGAATCAGACGCTTCCACTTTGACAGCCACGGTCGGTACACGTAAAATGCGCGGTTCCCTGAAGGGGGCTGTCGCCGGATACATGGCGTGCTGGTCCATTGTCAGGCAATAACAACAACCGCGCGACCATCGCTGCGGTATCTGACTAGACAGGTTTAGAGTAATGAAAAGAACATTTCAGCCAAGTCGTATCAAACGCGCAAGAACTCACGGTTTTCGCGCTCGCAGCCGTACTCTGGGTGGCCGCAAGGTGCTCAAGGCCCGTCGCGCCAAAGGTCGCCATCGTCTGACTGTATAACAACGCGCAGGGTCTGGATCGAGGGAGTTAACGGTATGTCACAGGCGCGTTTGCAAAAGCGCGCCAGATTGCTGAAGGCAGCCGAATTCAAATATGTCTTCGACCGGCCGCTGCGATCGCGCGACCGCTTCTTCACCGTACTCGCCAGAGCCAATGGCAGACCGTTTCCACGCCTGGGTCTTGCTATCTCCAAAAAACACGCCAAACGCGCCGTCGCCAGAAACCGCATCAAGCGCATCGTACGTGAAAGTTTCAGGCAAAGCAGCGATCTGTGCAATGTGGATGTTGTGGTGATGACGACGTCCAATGGCGAAAAAGCGAGTAATCAGCAACTGTTTGCTTCCCTGCAACAACACTGGCAAAACATTAATCAACAATGCGTCGCATCCTGATAACACTTATCAAGGCTTATCAAACTTTGGTCAGTCCATACCTTGCGCCGAGCTGCCGCTACACACCCAGTTGTTCCTGTTATGCGCAGGAATCCCTGCAGGCGCACGGCGTTTTCAAGGGCGGTTGGCTGGCCATCAAGCGTGTGTTGCGTTGTCATCCCTGGCATGAAGGCGGCTATGACCCAGTCCCTGGCGTCGAGAACTGTCGTCTGCATCAAACCACAAGCGAAAAATAATGGAAAACCATCGACTGCTGCTGTATTTCACCCTGTTCTTTATTATGTACCTGCTGTGGGCGGAATGGCGGATGGACTACGGCCCCAAACCGGCGCCAGTAGCGGTGAATGAAACCGTACAGACTGCTCCGGGAGAAAAGGTTGAAGCAGACACAGCCGTGCCGCAAGCCGATGATGCGCCCGCGACTTCCGCCAGCCAGGCAGCCGCGCAGGATAACAGTCAGAAGATACACATTGTGACCGACGTGCTTGATGTCACCATCGACACCAAGGGCGGCAATGTCATCGAAAGCGTGTTGTTGCAATATCCGGTCGACGCCGACAAGCCGGATGAAAAAGTGCATCTGCTCACCAGTAACAATGTGAACTTCCACATCGCGCAGTCCGGCATTGTTTCTGCCAAAAGTGATGCCGCGCCTACACATACCGCCATTTATCAGGTGGCGCAAAAAGAATATGTGCTGGCTGAAGGCGAGGACAGTATTAAAGTGCCACTCAACTGGCGCAATCAAGATGGCGCCAGCGTAACCAAAACTTTCACCTTTTCGCGCAACTCGTATGTCATCGATGTTGAATATGACATTACCAGCGGTGACAAACCCTGGAGCGGCAGCCAGTATATGCAACTGGTAAGAAATACGCCGAACAAGGAAGGCGAATCCAAAATGATTCACACCTATACAGGCGGCGTGATTTACAACGATGAAATCAAATACGAAAAAATTGATTTTGACGATATCGCGGAAAAAGATCTCAAAATGGAATTGAAAGACGGTTGGCTGGCGATGATACAGCATTATTTTCTCAGCGCCTGGATTCCGCAAAAAGGCGGCTCCAACCTGTATTACAGCCGTTATAACCGCAGCAGCGATCGTTATATCCTGGGTACACGTTCACCCGCGCTGAAACTGGACGCCAATCAGCAAGGCCACTTCAGCGCGCGTCTGGTGGTGGGACCGAAACTGCAAAACCAGCTGGAAAAAATTGAACCCGGACTGGAGCTAACCGTTGACTATGGCGTGCTGACGATTATTGCCAAACCGCTGTTCTGGTTGCTTAACTTTTTCCATGGTCTGTTCGGTAACTGGGGCTGGGCGATAATATTGCTGACAGTCACCGTCAAAGCATTGTTCTTCAAACTGTCAGAAATGAGTTACCGCTCGATGGCGAAAATGCGCAAGGTGGCGCCACGCATCAAACAAATGAAAGAACGCTTCGGCGACGATCGTCAGGCCATGAGCAAGGCGATGATGGAAATGTACAAGCGGGAAAAAATCAACCCACTGGGCGGCTGCTTCCCGATACTGGTACAAATCCCGGTGTTCATTTCGCTTTACTGGGTGTTGCTTGAAAGCGTGGAAATGCGCCAGGCGCCGTTCATGTTGTGGATTACCAACCTGTCTGCACAAGACCCGTATTTTGTACTGCCGGTGTTGATGGGTATTTCCATGTTCATCCAGCAAAAACTGAATCCTGCGCCGGTTGATCCCATGCAGCAGAAAATCTTTCAGATAATGCCATTCGCATTTACTGCCATGTTTGCTTTTTTTCCTTCCGGTCTGGTGTTGTACTGGGTAGTGAACAATATCCTGTCGATAACCCAGCAGTGGTACATCACCCGCAAGATTGAAAACAGTTAGCCGTTGCGGGTGAACCGGGATGTCGCCGCCTGACACCATTGCCGCCATCGCGACCGCGCCGGGTCAGGGAGGTATTGGCGTCATCCGCATATCAGGCGGGAACACGAATCAGATTGCCCGGCAACTGCTGGGCGATTTACCAAAGCCGCGTTATGCTCAATTTGCCAGTTTTCGCGATGCGGATAATGAAGTGATTGACCAGGGCATCGCGCTGTATTTTCCCGCTCCGAACTCCTTTACCGGTGAAGACGTACTCGAACTGCAGGGACATGGCGGCGCCGTCGTACTCGATCGCCTGCTGAAACGCATTATTGAACTGGGCGCCAGGCCGGCGCGCGCAGGTGAGTTCAGCGAACGCGCATTTCTCAATGACAAAATCGATCTGGTGCAGGCCGAAGCCATCGCCGACCTGATTGCAGCGGAAAGTGAACAATCCGCCAAAGCAGCGATGCATTCATTGCAGGGAGAGTTTTCCGCCAGCATCGATACCCTGCTGCAGCAATTAATTGAATTGCGCATGCATGTTGAATCCACGCTGGACTTCCCCGAAGAAGAAATCGACTTTCTGGCCGACGACATCATCAAGCAAAAACTGCAAGCTATCGTAGATCAACTGCAAGTCATTCAGAACAACAGCAAACAGGGGCGTTTGCTGAATGAAGGTTTAAAGGTGGTGATCAGCGGCAAACCCAACGCCGGCAAGTCCAGTTTGCTGAATCTGCTGGCGGGCAGCGACAGCGCCATCGTCAGTGATATCCCCGGCACCACCCGCGATGTGTTGCGTGAAAAAATACAGATACAGGGCGTGCCCCTGCACATCGTCGATACCGCAGGCTTGCGTGAAGCCAGTGATGTGATCGAACAGGAAGGCGTGCGCCGCGCGCAAAAAGAAATGCAGCAGGCGGATATCCTGCTTACCGTCATCGACGCCACCATCGATGCTGTTTTACCTGATGCACAGCCAAACGAAATTCAGGTGCTAAACAAAATCGACTTGGTGCAGGACAAAGGCGTTGATACGCCTGACAGTGCTGTCAAACTATCCGCCAAAACCGGCGAAGGTCTGGAGCGGCTGCAACAAAAAATTCTGCAGCTTGCCGGCTATAACAGTCAGCCCGGCCAAACCACCGGGATTTACACCGCGCGTAGACGGCACTTGCAGGCGCTGCAAAAAACCGCCGACCATCTTGAGCTTGCACAGCGTGCGCTGACGGTGGAACAGGCAGGCGAAGTGATGGCTGAAGAACTGCGGCTGGCGCAAAACAGCCTGTCTGAAATCACCGGCGCTTTCAGCAGTGATGACTTGCTGGGAAAAATATTCTCCGAATTCTGTATCGGCAAATAAAACGCATTCAGGCTTTGTACAACAATGCCGCGCCACTACCCAGCAACAATACACTGATAATGCGCACGAAGGCGTCGCGGCTGAGCGCAGTGTGTATCTTGCCGCCGATAAACATGCCCGCGCCACAAACCGGCAGCGCCGCCAGAATGTAGATAAAGGTTTCCAGGTTGTAAAAGCCCTTGATGGCGTAACCACCGAGACGCATCGCGCCGTCAATCAGGAAAATGGCGGCGAAGGTGGCGCGAAACTCGGTTTTGTCCAGTTTGCGCAGATTCAGGTAAATCACGTAGAAAGGTCCGCCGGTGCCGAACAGGGTGCCGACAAAACCGCCAAGCAGGCCTGCCGGCGCCGCCGCGCGATTGGAGGCCTTGCCAAATTTCAGCGGCAACAACTGGTAAATCGCAAATACAATAATGAATGCGCCCAGGCACATCGAAAGGATTTGCGGATTGATGGATTCCATCACATACAGCGACAGCATCACACCGAGCAGTGAAAACGGCAGCAACGGCCAGATGTCAGCCCAGACAATACTGTGTTTGTCACTGACGCCATGCGAAGCCGAGCCCAGATAATCCAGAAACACCACCATCGGCACCACAATGGTCAAAGGAATGCTGAGCGCGAGCAAAGGCACCGCGATCAACGCCGAGCCGAAGCCGGCGATGCCGCGCACCAGATATGCACAAAAAATGACTATCAGGGGAAAGACCAGCGAATTGAGAGTCGCCAGCCATTCTCCCTGACCTCCCAAGTCAAACATTACTGTAGCCCGTAATTTGGTATCATTTGTGGACAGACGGCTTGAAGTTATTGTTATAAAGAATTGCTTCAGCAGATTTTTTTTGCGTCCGAGCGCCACACAATACGGATTTACCAACAAAAAGCAATGCCTGAATGACACATTGGATACGTTACAAACACAATAACAACAAGGGCTTAGGCGTGCTTGTTGATGATTTGATTCATATATATAGTGGAGAGCTGTTCGCCAATCCACAACCTGTTGGGGAAACCATCCCTTTGACCCAGGTAGAAGTCCTGCCGCCCTGCGAGCCAAAAAAATTTCTCGCGTTGTGGAATAATTTTTACTCACGCGCCGAAAAGGAAGGCTGGGACATTCCCCCCGAGCCGCTTTACTTCACCAAGGTCAGCTCCTGCTTCAACGCCCACGGGAAGGATATTGTGCGTCCGGCGGAATACGATGGGCCAATCTACTTTGAAGGTGAGCTCGGCATCGTTATTGGCAAAACCTGCCGCCAGGTGGCGGAGAATGCAATCGAGGACCATATTTTTGGCTACACCTGCGTGAATGACGTCACCGCCAAGGAAGTGCTGCAACGCGACCCCTCCTTCCCGCAATGGACCCGCGCCAAAGGTTACGACAGCTTCGGTGTGTTCGGCCCGGTCATCGCGACAGGCATCGAACCGGATGATCTGATTGTCGAGTCGATACTTGATGGTGAAGTTAAACAGCAGTACCCGGTTACTGACATGGTGTTCCGTCCGCGCAAGCTGGTCAGCGTGCTGTCGCATTACATGACGCTGGAGCCCGGCGATGTCATCGCGTGCGGCACCGGGCTGGGCGCCTGCGCCATGCGGAACGGCCAGACCATCGAGATATGCATCAATGGCATCGGCGCACTGCGCAACACCATGCACGGCTGACGCAAAGCGTTTGTAAATTTTTATCAAGCCAGCCGAATATTGCGTGTTGCCGCCGGCGCAACAGGGTATGCTCGCATTGATTTAACCGAATTTACCCCCATATTGGACAACCAACACTTTAACGGAGGCAAGCTATGTTCGAACCCATTCAAATTCCTTTCGGCTGCGTCATGCTGTTTAACGTGGTCGACCTCAAGGAAGGCGTCACCATCGAAGATGTCGAGCTGGTGCTCGGTGAAATGTGCAACGTGGTCAAAAACACCTACGGCGATGACAAAGGCGGCTTCATCGGCGGCCAGGTATACAAATATTCCGGCTTCGTCTCCAATGAAGGCACCATCGGTGATGTCAAGGAAGAAGAATCACACAATGCCCGCATCAAGAACGGCGATATCGTCATCGTCACCTACTGGAAATCATTCGAGCAGCATGAAAAGTCGCATGCCGACAAAATCTTCAAGGAAAAATTTTCGAAACTTGCCGAGTTTTGTGATGAAACCTACGAAGTCGGCTATGAGATGTTATGGCAGGGCGTGCCTGAGTAACATCGCATATAAATAGCATCATATTTGCAACGGGCCGTAGCAAAACTGCAATATCGAATTACTGGCACTTGTGTCATTACAAGCAGAGCCAAAGCAGACCTCTCTGTCCATGTCGTAGCGAGGAGTGGTAGCGACATAACTCGAGCGAAGCTATTGTAGTTCGTCGCTGATCGTTTCTACCTATACAGGGATGTATTCAATTGAATTCATACAGGCGAGTAAATACTGTTCCTCTCAACCTATAGTGGTTTTATAGCGTTCCTCGTAAAGCGCTCCGTATGTACATATGTAACTCAAAGCGCTGTAGGTAACAACGACCAATAGATAAAATGTTTTGGTTATACTGATCAGTGATAGGAGCTGACAAGCGAATGTATATAGATCGTCAGCAGGATATAGGTATGTATCGATGGTTCATAGCATTTCGTGACTATTACCTCGTTGGATAATACGATGTGGTTGGCCCTTGGTAAAGTAACTAATAAGACACGATATCAATTCTGTTCCTGAGAGGATCAGTTGACCCACCATTTTCAAAACCACAGTGCTGTGAAAGGAGAAGCTTGTAAAAAAAATCAGGATTAGATAGTATCGGGCTGAGGAAACCTGAATATGGCTGATCTTATGTAAAGGAAACCGACAAATGAAATGCTATAAAATTACCTTGACCGCTTCGATACTGCTTCTTTCGCGGATTATAAGTGCTGCACCAATTACTGGACAGGGAACATGGGAATCGACTTTGTTTGCACGTGATCTTGATGGGGATTTATCCACTATAGAGGCCTATTATGACTCGGTACTGAATATTACATGGTTGGCAGATGCAAATGTCGGTGCGGGCTCGAGCTTTGATAATGGGTCTAGCCCGGTCGATGGCAGCATGACGTGGAACAATGCAATGAACTGGGTGGCTAGCCTAGATTTTAATGGGATCAACGGGTGGCGGTTACCAACCTTAAGTTCAGTAACTGGTGGTACTTTTGATACTAACTTTAGTAATAATGCATCAACAGATTTTGGAACAGCTGGTTCGCAGGGCTGGATTGATGTAAATGGGACTCCTGTATCAGAGCTTGGACATATGTTTTACGTAACTTTGGGTAATCTTGGAGGTTGCGTACCAGATAGTGATGTTACTGGGGCTAGCTTTTGCCTAACACCATCTGTTCCTTTCGGCTTATCAAATACAGCGACTTTCTCGAATCTTGGCAACTACCAATTATACTGGAGTGATACTTTACAGACATCAAATACTGCTTGGTTGTTTTCCAGTTATGATGGGGTTCAAAGTTTTGAAAATATAAATGCAGAATTTGGTGCATGGGCTGTTCATGATGGCGATGTTGGTGTCAGCGTTGGTGCTGCTGTTATACCGATTCCAGGTGCTTTATGGCTATTTTGTTCAGGCTTTATAGGCTTGTTCGGTTTTGCTGGTCGCCAAAAGAGTGATAAATAGATCGGATCCGAATTAATTTGTGATTTCCTGCCACTATGCATGTATGATCCAGTCAGGACACCATTTGCTCTGCCACGCCCATTTTATCTTCTAATCCCGAGCGCGCTCCGTACAATCTCGAAGGTACAGATTAATGAGATTTTGATAAGGAATACCCTTCTGTTCAGCCAGGGTTTTGAAGTAGGCAATGGCATCCTCGTCGAGCCTGATGGTGATTTGCTCCTTCAGCTTCCTAGCATAGGGGTTCTTTCTGGATTTCGAAAAAACGTAATGATCACGCATTTCTAAAGGCCTTGTACTTGCGTATTTCGGATCGGTCTGCTTTTCGGCTGAAATATGCGGATGGTATCCGGTTCTTCACGGTAGCAATGACGGACAACCAGCAACTGTGAATACACTATCAAGCTGATAGTGTGGTCATGCGTTAGCGTACAACTCACTTGCCGAGATTATCGCCAATGCTGCGGTGTTCGCCATGACGGCTGGCGATAAGCCGGCGTCAGATTGTTTGGTAATACAAATTCTGCGGATGATTGGCCTGTGCAAAAAAGAACCAGCGCTCGGCTATCAGACCAATGTATTGCGCAACAAACGCTATCGCAAATACCGACAGTGCAGGTTGATTGAAACCAACCGCCAGCAAAATCACAGGCGCGACGAACACCATCACAATAAATATCCATTTGATGTTGCGCATGAACAGTTGCGACATGCCGTGAAAGTATTCGCGGGTGTTGAAAGCGCCCGCCATGAAGCCGCGAGATTTTTGCTGAATCTGCGGGTGGCGCACGCCGATGGCTGTAGACAGACTGGACTTGTGTTTGATGTGGGCGTTGCGAATCAGCGATGCGGTGCGCGTAGTGAAGGCAAGCAAGGTCAGCACGATCGACCAGCCAGCATAAAAACTTACCAGTTCGGAATGCGAATACGCGGCAAACGCAGTCGCCAGGGTAAAGCCGGAGGCGCTGCCCAGCAGGATGTAATTGACCACGGTCAGCGGGGTCGCCCATTCCTGTAAAAACTTGATGCAGGCGTAGATCATGCCGGTGCAGATAAACAGCAGGAAAGCGAGGCCTGTGTTGAGCGCGCCGATGAGCAGGGACAGGTCAACATCAACCACGCCACTGATGGTAAACAGTTTGGGATTAAACCCGAAATAATGTATCAGGCCGTAAATTGCGGTGACGCCCATGAAAGCCGGCAGCACGATCACCTCACGTGACAGCCAGGAGGTGCGCCACATCGCCGCCGAACGCCAGGCGCGTTCCGGGTGGCCGAGGTGAAAGAACGAGGCAATCAACCCACCGATCAGCAGTACGACAGACAACAGCGCGCCGAAGCCGTAAAAGCTGTGCGAGTCCTGCACCGGCAGCACGTTCAGCACGGAATACACCTGGCCGGTGTACAGCGCCAGAAACAGGCCCTGGCCGGCGCCGATCAGCGTGGTTAAAAAGATAACGGAAAAAGCAGGATGCATAATAAAATCTCGTAATCAGGGGTTACCAGCTCATGATATCGTCAAGCGTCTGCTCATCATCATCCGGCATCGGCAACTGACGCTCTTTGTAAAGCGGGTTGTCGACGCGCACCAGCTCATCCTTGTGAATGGTGATGCGGGTCTTGCGCCGCGGCAAATAATGGTTCGCCGGTTTGGTGCCCCACTCCGGCATCAACTGATAACCGCCGTTTTCGCGGATGTTGACCGACACGTCCGATTCCGGGTCGTTGACATCGCCGAACAGGCGCGCGCTGGTCGGGCAGGCCAGCACACAGGCGGGTTTGCGTTCTGGTTCCGGCAGCGATTCGTCGTAAATGCGGTCGACGCAAAGTGTGCATTTTTTCATCACTTTCTGATTTTCATCCAGCTCGCGCGCGCCATACGGGCAGGCCCAGGAACAGTATTTGCAGCCGATGCACTTGTCATAATCGACCAGCACAATGCCGTCTTCCTCGCGCTTGTAACTGGCGCCGGTCGGACACACCGGCACGCACGGCGGTTCCTCGCAGTGCAAGCAGCTTTTGGGGAAGTGCACGGTCTGGGTGTTGGGAAACTCGCCGACTTCAAAGGTTTGCACGCGGTTGAAAAACGTGCCGGTCGGGTCTTCCGCATACGGGTTGCAGTCGGACAGAAAACCGGCGCTGCCCGAAGTGTTCCACTCCTTGCAACTGGTGACGCAGGCGTGACAGCCGACACAGACGTTTAAATCGATTACTAAAGCCAGTTGTTTCATGTTGACGCCTATGAGTTTTTGCAGCGCAAGCCGGCGAAATATTTCAGCCAGCGAACGGGTTTGAATGCGCGCGCCGCTTTGGGCGGTTCAGCAGGCGCATCAAACTGCGGGTAAGAGACTTTGGGTTCGTCTTCCGCTGCCGGATAAATCCGCACGCGCACATCGTACCAGCCGGCCTGGCCGGTAATCGGGTCGGAGTTGGAAAGGTGATCGCCATCGCGGCCGGGCGGCAGTTCTTCACTGATTAAATGGTTCAGCAAAAAGCCCTGTTTCGATTCGTTGGCTTTTTTGTCCAGCCCCCATGTACCGCTGGCCTTGCCGATAGCGTTCCAGGTCCAGATGGCGCCGGGTTCGACCGCTTCGGAATAACGGCACAAACAACGCACCTTGCCGTGCATTGACTCTGCCCACATCCAGCCGCCGTCTTCAATGCCGGCGGCTTTGGCGGTAACCGGGTTCACATACATAAAGTTGTAGGTGTGAATCTGGCGCAGCCAGGCGTTTTGCGAATCCCAGGAATGGTACATCGCCATCGGCCGCTGGGTGATGGCGTTGAGCGGGTATTTGTGCAAATCGGTGGCGGCGGTTTCCAGCGGCTCGGCATAAAACGGCAACGGGTCGAAATGCTCGTTGATGCGCTCGCGCAAATGCTCCGGTGGTTGTTTGCCGATGGACTTGCCCTGCGCGGCAAGGCGGAATTTTTGCAACACTTCACTATATATATGAATGTTGATGGGTTCGGCATAACGCGTCAGGCTGTTGCGCTTGGCCCATTCCAGATAGCCCTGGTTCCAGTTGCGCATATACTGGTAGGACTTGGGCAGCTCGTAGTGATACACGCAGTTGTTCTTTTCGTACATTTCCCATTGTTTGGGATTGGGCTCGCCTTTCATGAACTTTTCACCGCCCTTGCCGCGCCAGCCAGCAAGGAAACCGATGCCGGAGCCGGGCGCGGTTTCGTAGTTGACGATGAAGTCGGGATAGTCGCGGAACTTGCGCGAACCATCTTCGTGGGTAAAGGCGGGCAATTTCAAACGCGAGCCGAGTTCAATCAGCACTTCCTGGAAGGGTTTGCACTCGCCGGTCGGCGGCACAACAGGGATGCGCACGGAATCGACCGGGCCGTCGAATTCGGAAATCGGACGGTCGAGCATTGACATCACGTCGTGGCGTTCGAGGTAGGTGGTGTCGGGCAGCACCAGGTCGGCGAAGCTGACCATTTCCGATTCAAACGCATCGCACACCACGATGAACGGAATCTTGTATTCGCCGTTGTCATCCTTGTCGTTGAGCATGTCGCGAATGTTCTTGGTGTTCATGCTCGAGTTCCACGCCATGTTGGCCATGAAAATCAGCAGGGTGTCGATTTTGTAAGGGTCGCCGCGCCAGGCGTTGGTGATGACATTGTGCATCAGGCCGTGCACCGACAGCGGGTATTCCCAGGAAAACGCCTTGTCGATGCGTACAGGCTGGCCGTCATCGTCGACAAACAAATCATCCGGGTCGGCCGGCCAGCCCAGTGGCATGCCGTCAAGCGGGGTGTCGGGTTGCACCGCTTCCGGCCCGGTCGGGGTTTTGGCGCAGGGTGGAATCGGCCGCGGGAACGGCGCCTTGTGGCGGAAACCGCCGGGGCGGTCGATGGTGCCCAGAATACTCATTAATATAGAGAGCGCGCGAATCGTCTGGAAACCATTGGAATGCGCCGCCAGCCCGCGCATGGCGTGGAACGACACCGGGTTGCCCTTGATGCGGTCGTGTTCGTTGCCCCAGGCGTCGGTCCAGGCGATGGGCAGCTCGATTTTTTCATCGCGCGCGGTGATGCCCATTTCGTAGGCCAGGCGGGTGATGGTGTCGGTGGGGATGCCGGTGATTTCAGCGGCCCACTCGGGGGTGTACTGCTTCACCCGGTCGACCAGCAACTGGAACGCGGTTTTCACCGGGGTGCCATCGTCCAGCTTGAACTCGCCCAGCAGGTACGGGTCGCTGCCGTCGGTGTGCATGGAAATCGGCTTGTCGAGGTGGCGGTCCCACCACAGCTTGTTCTGCGCATCGAAACAACCCTCTTCCTTGGGCACTTCAAAACGCACAAACATGCCGTGCTCGGTGGAGTTTTCGTCCATGTTGACCAGCTCGGCGGCGTTGCTGTAACGCACCAGAAACTCGCGGTCGTACAGGCCCTGTTTGATAATCTCGTTGATCAGCGCGAGGAACAGCGCGCCGTCGGTGCCGGGCTTGATCGGAATCCATTCATCGGCGATGGCGGCGTAACCGCTGCGCACCGGGTTGATGGCGATGAACTTGCCGCCCTGGCGCTTGAATTTCGACAGCGCTACTTTCATCGGGTTGGAGTGATGATCCTCGGCGGTGCCGATCATCACGAACAGCTTGGAGCGATCCAGATCCGGCCCGCCGAACTCCCAGAACGAGCCGCCGATGGTGTAAATCATGCCCGCGGCCATGTTCACCGAGCAAAAACCGCCATGCGCCGCATAGTTGGGCGTGCCGAACTGCTTGGCGAACAGCCCGGTAAGCGCCTGCATCTGGTCGCGACCGGTGAACAGCGCGAATTTTTTCGGGTCGGTGTGGCGGATGTTGGCGAGACGCTCTTCCAGCATGTCGAAGGCTTTTTCCCAGCTGATCACCTCAAACTTGCCTTCGCCGCGGTCACTGCCCGGCTTGCGCAGCAGCGGTTTGGTCAGGCGCGCCGGCGAATACTGCTTCATGATGCCGGAGGCGCCCTTGGCGCAGATCACGCCCTTGTTTAGCGGGTGCTCGGGGTTGCCCTCGATGTAGCGCACCTCGCCATCGCGCAGGGTGACGCGGATGCCGCAGCGGCAGGCGCACATATAACAGGTGGTGTTTTTGGTTTCGACGCGGCAGCTGTCGTCAACCGGATTCGCCGTCGGATTGTGCAAGGGCCTGGACATAAGCTGTTCCGTTCAATTGTGGATGCGGCACTATAGCCGAAGCGGGCGCATGCCCGCCAATTAGAAAAGCTGTATGTTATATAAATAAATTATTGTTTACTAATATGCTTTTGGGATAGTCGTCGTCGCGACGACCGGCTTGCTCGCGCATAGTGGTTTGCCCTATACTCCGATGTAAGCATATTTCTTACAAAACGGTGGATTCATGGCGCGCACAATAACCGTTGATACCGGCGAAGAACTCCGGAAGTTTATTGAGCAACAAGTAAAATCAGGCAGTTACAAAACCAGCAGCGAGGTGGTTCGGGACGGACTTCGGCTGCTACAGGAGCAAAAGGCGGCATCACGACTGGCATTGCTGCAAAAACTGCTGGCGCAGGGCGAAGCCAGCGGCGAGGCGTCTGACTGGGATATGGAGCAGTTTCTGGCTCGAATGGATTCGATGCGCGATGAAGAAAACCAAACCTGAATCCGTTTATTATCTGACGCTAAAACCGGCGGCCGAGGCTGATCTGGAAGCGATTTATCGCTACAGTCTGGAAAATTTTGGGCGCAACAAGGCGCGGCAATACATTCAGCGCTTCGATGTTTGTTTTCAGCAGCTGAAACACCATCCGCATCTGGGCAAGGACATCAGCCATGTGTCGTCTGGCATGCGGGCCTGTCGCGTTCAATCACACATCGTTTACTACCGTCAGCAGGCCTCGTCCGTAATAGTTGTGCGGGTGTTACACAAATCCATGTTGGTCGAAGCGGGATTGCAGGGATATCTATAACCTCTTGATCGGGTTTATAATATGCGGTTCACTGAATAACATTACAGCGATTGACGACAACATGCGTTACAGCGAAACCTTCGATGTCATCATTATCGGCGGCGGTCACGCCGGCGCCGAGGCGGCGCTTGCCAGCGCGCGCATGGGCGCGAAAACCCTGTTGCTGACGCACAACATCGACACGCTGGGGCAGATGAGCTGCAACCCGGCCATAGGTGGCATCGGCAAGGGCCATCTGGTGAAAGAAATCGACGCCATGGGCGGGGTGATGGCCAAAGCCGCCGACCGCGCCGGCATCCAGTTTCGCATTCTCAACCGCCGCAAGGGCCCGGCGGTGCGCGCCACTCGCGCCCAGGCCGACCGCGTGCTGTACCGCGCCGCGATTCGTGAAGCGCTGGAAAACCAGCCGAATCTGTTTATTTTCCAGCAGGCGGCGGATGACCTGATCGTGGAAAGCAGCGGCCAGGGCGAGCGCGTCAGCGGCGTGGTCACGCAGATGGGGCTGCGGTTTTCCGCGCGGGCGGTGGTGCTCACCGTCGGCACCTTCCTCGGCGGCAAGATTCATATCGGCGAGAGCCATTATTCAGGCGGCCGCGCCGGCGACCCGCCTTCGATTGCGCTGGCAAAGCGGTTGCGCGAGCTGCCTTTCCGCGTCGGCCGCCTCAAAACCGGCACCCCGCCGCGCATTGACCGGCGCAGCATCGATTACAGCGATTTGCAGGTGCAGCCGGGCGATACGCCGACGCCGGTGTTTTCCTTTACCGGTTCGCGCGAGCAACATCCCGAGCAGATTCCCTGCCACATCACCCACACCAATGAAGCCACCCACGATATCATCCGCGAGGGGCTCGGCCGCTCGCCGATGTACAGCGGTGTGATTGAGGGCGTGGGGCCGCGCTATTGCCCGTCAATTGAAGACAAGATTGTGCGCTTCGCCGACAAGAGCTCGCATCAGATATTCATCGAGCCGGAAGGTCTGACCAGCAACGAAGTGTACCCCAACGGCATTTCCACCAGCCTGCCGTTTGATGTGCAGTTCGAATTTGTTCGCAGCATGAAGGGTTTTGAAAACGCGCACATCACCCGCCCCGGTTACGCGATTGAATACGACTTTTTTGACCCGCGCGACCTCAAGGCCACGCTGGAAACCAAATACATCGACGGCCTGTTTTTCGCCGGTCAGATCAACGGCACCACCGGCTACGAAGAAGCCGCCGCGCAGGGCCTGCTGGCCGCCATCAACGCGGTGCGGAGCGTCCGGGGCGAATCGCCGTGGACGCCGGGCCGCGATCAGGCCTACCTCGGCGTCCTGGTCGACGATCTGGTGACGCTGGGCACGCAGGAGCCCTACCGCATGTTCACCTCGCGCGCCGAATACCGTTTGATTTTGCGCGAGGACAACGCCGACCTGCGCCTCACCGAGCAGGCGCGCAAGCTGGGTCTGGTGGATGACGCGCATTGGCGCGCGTTCAGCGACAAACGCGAAGCCATCGAGCGTGAGCAGCAGCGTCTCAACGACATGGTGATTCAGCCCGACAGCGACGCCGGTCGCGCGGTGTCGCTGATGCTGGAAAAACCGTTGTCACGCGAATACCGCGCCAGCGAGATTCTGCGTCGTCCGGAAATGGATTACGCCAGCCTGCGCAACATCATCGGCGGCGTCGGCGATGAAGCAGTGGCGGAGCAGGTGGAAATCCAGGCGCGCTACGAAGGCTATCTGGAGCGTCAGCAAAGCGAAATCGAAAAAGCCCGGCGGCATGAAAACACCCGCATCAGCAATATCAGCGACTATCAGCAGGTGCGCGGCCTGTCCGCCGAAGT
Organism: Gammaproteobacteria bacterium; assembly: GCA_026995045.1. Classification (GTDB taxonomy): domain Bacteria; phylum Pseudomonadota; class Gammaproteobacteria; order SZUA-229; family SZUA-229; genus S139-92. Next base: position 42,054 of record JALWPK010000145.1, read on the forward strand.
GTGTCAGAAACTCAACCAGCACCAACCCGAAACCATCGGCCAGGCCTCGCGCATCCCCGGAGTGACCCCGGCGGCGATTTCACTGCTGATGGTGCATCTTAAAAAAACCGGGCAGGCGAATCGTTGAATCAGCGGCTGGAAGAGCGGCGGGCGACTGACAGGTAACTGCCAAAAAACAACAGCGCAAGCGCGATGATGACCGGTGTATCGCCCAGCGTGATATAAAGCGTTGCGCCCTGGCGCAGCGCCACCTCCCCTTTCAGAACCGTTCGGGTAAATTGTGGCGTGCTGGCCAGCACCTCGCCATGATGATCGATAATCGCGGAAATCCCTGTGTTGGTGGCGCGCGCGATATAGCGCCCGGATTCAATCGCGCGCAGACGGGTGATTTGCAGGTGTTGATGCGGAGCAACACTGTTGCCAAACCAGCCGTCATTGCTGATATTAATCAACCATTCCGCTTCCGGCAGAGCCGAAAACATGGTGTTCGCAAACACATCTTCATAGCAGATAGATAACCCGGCCGGTCGCCCGCCGGGAGTCAGCACAGGCTGGCGGTTCCCGCCAGGGCTGAAATTGGACATGGGCGCATCAAGAATGTTTTTCAGCGCCGGAATCTGTTGCCGCCAGGGCATATACTCGCCAAACGGCACAAGGTGTCTTTTCAGGTATTCGCCATGCGTCTGTCCGTAAGCCTTGACGCCATTGTAAAACTTGCCGTTGCGGTCGATGGGAACGCCCACCAGAACCGTGGCCTGCTGTTGTTTGGCGAACACATCGATGGCCTCGGTAAAGTCCGGCACGCGGGACAGGTTTTCCGGAATGGCGGTCTCGGGCAGCACGACCACGTCGGCATCAAGTGACGACTCCACCAGCTCCATGTACAGATCCAGCGTGTCGAGCAAGCTGGATGACAACCATTTTTTATCCTGCTCGATATTGCCCTGCACCAGCGCAACAGCAAGCGTGTCGCCGGTTGGATGCGTCCATTCCACTCTGGACAACACAGCGCCGATGACAACAATGAGCGCGATTGCGGCCAGATTGATCCAGACAGTTTTAATGCGCCGCGTTACGGCATTCGCCAACAAAGCCGAGAGCAGCACAGTAACAAAGCTTGTACCAAAAACGCCAGCCACGGAAGCAAAACCGGCGAGGGCTGAATCGGTATGCGCATAACCCAGCGCCAGCCACGGGAAGCCGGTAAACAGCCAGCTGCGCACCCAGTCCAGCAGCGCCCAGCCAGCGGCGAAGGCAACAGCGGCTGACAGCAGATGAGAGTTTGCCAGCAAGCGGTGAATGGCGAACATCAACAGCGCCGGAAAAGCGGCCAGCAGCAGTACAAACAAGGCGGTTAGCAGCGAGGCGGCGGCAAAATGCAGGTGGCCAAACTGATGAAAACTGGTAAACACCCAGTACACCCCACAGCCGAACATGCCAGCGCCAAACAGCAAGCCCCGCAGCGCGGCGCGGCGGGTAGAGGTGGAGGCGCCCAGCAGGTATAAAACCGATGGTGAAATCACTGTCACGACACACCAGGAAAAAGGCGCAAACCCCAAAGGCATCGCACAGCCCGCCAGCAGCGCAAGCAGCTCACCGGGCCAGCGGCGAAGCCAGGCCAGCATGAGACTGACCATAGGGGTTTCGTAAAAGGCAGGCAGTTTACCAGCATCAGATATTTTCATAATGGAAGCGATGATATGACTTAACAGGCTGATAAAAAAGTCTCAGGCGAATGCGAGGCAAGACAAAATCTGGCGAAAAAGCGCAGTTTACACACAGTAGATGAGCGTGTTGAGCCGGATTGTAACGCCGCTTTGCGCTGCATGCGGATTTTTCAACAGCCTGTTAAGCCTGACCGGCATCAACACGTGAATACTGATTCAGCACAAAATGGTTGGAAATAACAGTAAAACGTAAACTGTCATTTTGTCATGAACATATGTATTGAGTGATATGACACAGTCGTTATGACAATCTGTCACAATTTATGTTGGCGTTGCAGGCCAGGGCAAGCAATGTGTGGATGGTGTTTTTTTGTATGATGCAAAGAAGTTGAAATAATGCGCGTGTATTCCAGGTTTGCCACTATAAAGTATTGAGTTAATTATAATTAATCATGCATTGTTTTGCATTTTAAATGGAAATACGACAAAATTGCAGCAATATATCAGTCTATTATAGTTAACTGATATTGTTGTCGATATATTTAATCGCTGTAAATCAAAGGTAAATAAAATTAGGCATATATTATTCAATGGTTTATAAAAACACAAAACCAATGTATGTCAATGTGGCAGAATCTTGAGGAGCGCATCGATCATACCAACCAAAAGTTGTAAACATTTGGATAAATTTTATAAGTTGTTGTTTTATTGGGTTGATTTAGACCTCCTCAAGAATAAAAACGGTTAATTTGTCGGAATTTTTGACGTGATAACAGGCGCACGCTTCGCAGGCGTATTTGATGGCGTGGTGTCGCGCAAGTGGATTATAGAATGCATGTAGGTAAGGCATTGATCCTTCAGCAAATGATTTTTTGTGGCACATTTATTGCTGTGAGGGGGCATGTGATTAGTTGTTGCGTGTGTGACACGCTTGCACTGTCAGTTACTGACAAGGCCGCCAGATGAATGGCCGGTGACAGTGTTTGCCAAAAAGCAGCAAATAATCAGCATATCGCACATTCATTATTAAACTCTTTGGAGGGGTGAAATGATAAAAACAATACTACGGCCTGGGCTGATCGCCTCGGCTGCCCTGATGGCGATGAGCGGGACTGCGCAGTCCGCGATCATCGACGCCTATCAGGACAGCGCGGCAGGTATCGGCGGAAGTCAGGCAGCCGTGTATACCGTGGTTAATGGTACAACGGTAAACGGTACGATAGATTCATCAACCGTAAATGGTGTGGATCCCATCCTCAGCATTTTCGAAACAGATGGCATGGGCGGGTCGTTTGATCTCAACCTGACTATCACCAATGTAGGCAGTTCCGCGTTTAATGGCTGGAGCCTGGCGGCATGGGATGACATTAACGGCATGCCGGGCGACGGCAGCATTTCCTTTAATGGCGGCACCCTGTTTGGCACGCTGGATGTATCTTTTGGCGGCCTGGTGCTGTCCGGCTCATCAGCTCAGCTCAGTGTAACGGTGAACTACGGTAATGGAACGGATGTAATCGGCATGGCGCAGACAGCGGTTGTGCCTGTTCCGGCAGCCTTGCCGCTTTTCCTGTCAGGCCTGTTCGGTCTTGGGCTGTTTAACCGCAAAAAGAAAACAGCCTGAGCGCCGTTTGACTACATAAGATAGTAACTGGAGTAAATTATGAAACTTTCACTTTTTAAACGTACTGCTACGGCGATGGGCGTAGCCGCCGCGTTGTCGGCAGGTACGCTGGGTGTGTCACAGCAGGCGAATGCTCTCGGGTTTTTCCCCGGCTTTAACACCGCTCACAAATACCTGGTTGTATGGATGGGCGACCAGATGCTGGATGGCGTCAATGTCAGCCCGCTGGACGCCATCGTGTTTCCTGATGGCACCGACGGCAACCCGCCGGATGGCGTAGTTGATGGCCCCGCGGATCTGGGCAACCTCGGTGGCGTATCCGCCCTGCCTGGCGCAATGCCGGATGCAGACTTTCTGGCGGTAATCGACGCCGAGCCGAGTTCGCCGACCTATGGCCAGGTCGTCAACACCGCAGAAATGCCTATCGTGCTCGATCAGCATCTGCTGTCTGAAACCGAAAACTTTGTTGACAATGCGCTGGATATTGTCGCCGGTGGCGATGGCTCCGGTACAGGTGGCGGCACAGTGCCTGGCGCGGGAACCTACACCGCCCAATTTGGCGATATCCTGGGCCATGTCAATGGCATCCTGGCGCCATCTTCCATCCTGAATGAATCGCATCACATGAATGTGCAGCATATCATTGGCCCCGACGGTTCCCGCAACATCTATCCCGCCGGTCTGATCAGCGCCAATATTTTCGGTTGTGATATCACCGACCCGCTGAACATCAAGCCGTCTGCTGGTTCCACTATTGATTTGTTGGGCCGCACCTCCAACTTCTGTGGTTTGAGCGTCAGCGGCAAGGATGTAGTGAACTACTCCGGTACGGACGACCTGTTGCCAATGGGCGGCGGTCACCTGATTGCAACCTATATGGGCGCCAAGGGCACTTTTGTTCCCGGTTCGATCACCCTGCCGCCGACACTGACCACCCCGGGCGGTCTGGTTGAAATCGATACGGCGACCAATACGGTGGTAGCCGAATACACCGCCATTCCATCAGCGCCGCTGCCGAATGCCGGCACCTTTGCTGATAATTCACCCATGCTCGGGCCGAAACGTTATGCGCCGCGCACCCAGATTGCCCTGGGCAGTGTAGACGGAAACGGCAATCCTGTTCCGGGCCCGCTGGCCGGCGCCGGCGTGGGACTTGGTCCGGACACCGGTATGGTTGACCTGCCCAACGGCATCAACGAAGGCCCGGATACCGGCTTGCTGGCGCATCCGCACGGCGTTGGCCTGCGCCCAGACTTGGCTAACCCGATGGGCGGCCAGGGTATTGTCATGGCGTCTGACTATGCCGACCCGGTTTCACTGGCGCTGACCGGCTCTGGTGAGGGTCCGCAGACGTCAGCGCAGAACCTCGGCACCACAATTCGCTTGTGGGATATGGACAACATGGCCGCCGGTCCGTATGCGGTCGTGGAAATGCCGGATGGTCCGCGTCATGAAGATAACCAGATCCACGAGGAAAACGAAGGCTTGATGGCCATGGCCATGACCAACCGTCGTTCACACAAGGGCGCATTCGTCGCTTCCATGTGTGGTGGCTCTATCTTCTATTCGCCTGACATTACGGTTCAGGTTCCGGAGTTCCGCAATGTGTATGACTTCGGCGCATGCACCGGCGCGTCTGTATTTACTGTGACACGCAACGACCGTTACCTGATCGTGCCGCTGGCTGGTATTCAGACCGACGTTTCTCCCCCGGCGGCTACTGGCGGCGACCCGGTGCATGACCGCGATTATGCGGGCGAGCACTCCATGCGTATCGTTGCGCTGGACATCAAGAACCTGCTGAATGCGGGCACAGCCCACACCTGTAATGATTCAAGCTATGAAATGGATGGTGTGACGCCTGCTGCTGTCAGCAAATGGTCGGAAGATCCGGGCAACCCGACGCCGCTGGGTCAGCCGCTGACCTTGGGTCCGGCTGGCGTAATGGGTCATCCGGAGCACACCTCCGGTCCGATGGCGGCGGCATACAGCGCAACCGGCTACTGGCCGAACAACGGTTCACCGGACTGCCCGACCATTGCTTCCGTGGTTTACTACGATGGCAACGGCGCTGATGGCATTCCCAATACAGCGGATGACCATCCGGATGCGGAAACCACCCGTGGTGGTCCTCACTTTGTGGTTCACGATGAGCTGGAACGCTATGTCGCCACCAGCAACTACTTCGTAGACCTGCGTGAGTTCGCGATTGCCGACACCGGCACGCTGAAAGCAGCACTTGGCCTGCTGGACGCCTATGCGCCGGGCACAGGCTTTACCGCAGCCGGCTCAACCGGTGGTCCGGGTTCGCCCGCGCCTGGTGGTTTGGGTGGCCTGTTGGGTCAGGCCAATGTGCTGCCGGGCACCGGCTCAGTGGGTGATGACACCATCTGCATGATGAAGCTGAACCGCTGGACCGGATCGCTGACATTGGATACCTCATTCAATGCTGGCGACGCCACTTCACCGGAAGGCTGTATTGATCCGGACTTTGGCGATACCGGCCAATCATGGCCTGCTGCTGGCGCACGCGCCGCCGGTGCGGGTAACGCCACACCACACGCCATGACCTTTGTAACCAAACGGTAAAGGCGTGCATTGTCCATCACCCGGGAATCAGCCCGGGTGATGGATTATTTATTCAGACCCGGCCTGGCCGGGTCTTTTTCCCTCCCGGGTTTGTCAATTTGGAAACAATATGAATGACTGTGCGGCTACAAGCTGATATTGTCACCTGTCAGAAAATTTACCGTAGCGCGATGAAAGATGTGTCGATGCGGAATAAATTGTTCCGGAATGATTAACCATGAATGTATCAACAACTGTAATCGGAATAATCGTGCTTGCATCCGCCCTGGCTGGCGGCGTGGCGCTGGAGCGTTATGTGCTTAATGCGTCCGGCTACCAGACCGAAACCGCGATGCAGCATGCAGCCAAACACCTTGAACCGGGTTATGTTTGTCCGATGCACTCCCAGATAATATCCGACCAGCCGGGAAACTGTCCGATATGCGGCATGATGCTGGTTGAAAAAGAAATAGAGCCGGATTCCACAACGGATGACAGTGACTATCCGGTGGTCAGAATTTCACCCGGTGTCAGGCATAACTTTGGCGTCAAGCTGGACACGGTGGAAAAGCGCACCCTGTTCCGTAAAGTCACGGCGCCGGGTTTTGTGCGCTCGATCAAGTCGGGCAAACGCTACAAGCTCAGAGCGCCCGTCGCCGGCAAGGTGCAACAGGTGTATGTCGCCGGCAAACAACTCGTCAAACAGGGCGACAAGTTGCTGACCATTGTGTCGCAACACGCGGAAGATGTACAGGCGGAACACCTCGCGCTGTATAACGCGCACCAGCAACACGCCGGGCAACCGGATGAAGGCGCAACGGATAGCGCTACAGACACCCCCTCCCGGCCCGGCAGCCAGGCGGAGTCCGCGCCGGATGAAACAACACAGGACTTGCTGGAAAACAGTCGCCAGCGCTTAAGACAAACAGGGTTGAGTGATGCGCAGATAAGCGAGCTGGAGCAAAGCGGCAGAATACTCACCGAATTTGATTTGCTGGCGCCGGATACCGGCACGCTTATACCGTTGACCGGGGTTGAGGCGGGCATGGTGGTCGACGCCGGACAGGAATTGTACGCGGAACAGGCTTACGCCAGAATTACCGTGGTGGCCGATGCCGTGCAGCGGGATATCGCCTGGATTGAAAACGGTTATCCCGCCGAGCTGACCATCCCGCATGCGCCTAGTAAAATCTGGCCTGGGATTGTCAGCCAGAAGGCGGTGCGGGCGACGTCCAGCGCGCGCACCATAGGCGTTCGTTTTGCATTTAATGTGCCGCAATTTCTGGTGCAAAGCTCAATGTATGTCAAAGCCACCGTCGTCGGCGACCGGCATGACAACATCCTGAGCGTACCGCGTGACGCATTGATTCGTTATGAAAATGAAACCCATGTTGTGCGCATGCTGGATGATGGCGGCTTTCAGCCGGTGGCCATCAAGACCGGAATTGAAAGCGGCGGCTATGTACAGGTGCTGGAGGGCTTGCAGGAAGGTGACAAGGTCGTGGTGTCCGGCCAGTTTCTGCTCGATTCAGAGAGCAACCTGAAAGCCAGCTTCAGGCGGATGGCGCAATAACGATGCAGCACAGACTCAGCCGGCATGATTAACCGCATCATCAACTGGTCGATACACAACCGCTCACTGGTGCTGTTATTGGCGGTTTTGTTGTCGGTATCCGGCATACTGGCGTTGCGCAGCATCCCGCTGGACGCGATACCGGATCTTTCCGATGTGCAGGTGATTATCAAAACGCCGTACCCCGGACAGGCGCCGCAAATTGTCGAGGACCAGGTGACCTATCCGCTGACCAGCGCCATGCTTTCCGTGCCTGGCGCCACCAGCGTGCGCGGCTATTCCTTCTTCGGCGACTCCTACGTCTATGTCATCTTCGATGACGGAACCGACCCCTACTGGGCGCGCACCCGCGTGCTGGAATATCTCAATCAGGTGACCGGCCAGTTGCCGGAAGGCGTGCAGCCCACGCTTGGCCCGGATGCCAGCGGTGTCGGCTGGGTATACCAGTATGCGCTGGTGGACAGAAATCACCAGCATGACCTCGCGGAGCTTCGGAGCTTGCAGGACTGGTTTTTGAAATATGAACTGCAAACCCTTCCAGGCGTGGCGGAAGTCGCCACGCTCGGCGGCATGGTCAAGCAATATCAGGTGGTGATTGATCCAGGGCAGATGCAGGTCAGCAACCTGACCCTGCAGGGTATCCGCAAGGCGATTCTGGACGCCAACAACGAAGTCAGCGGCTCGGTTATCGAGTTTGGCGAAACCGAGTACATGTTGCGCGGGCGAGGATATATCTCGGATATCCGCGACCTGGAAAATGTGCCCTATGTGAGAAAAAGGCTGTCAGGCAATTCACTCGTGCTTTCCGACATCGCGGACATTCGCACCGGCCCGCAATTGCGCCGGGGCGTCGCCGACCTTGATGGCGAGGGCGAAGTGGTTGGCGGCATCGTGGTGATGCGTTGGGGTGAAAACGCCAGAACCACCATCGAGCGCGTCAAACAAAAACTGGCGGAACTGCAACAGGGTTTGCCCGACGGCGTCGAAATTGTCGAAACCTATAACCGGGCGTCGCTGATTGAGCGCGCAGTCAGTACGCTGCAAAGCCGCTTGCTGGAAGAATTTCTGTTGGTGGTGATTGTCTGCGCCCTGTTTCTCGCACACCTGCGATCCGCGCTGGTGATTCTGGTTACCTTGCCTATTGGCATTCTGTGCGCCTTCATCATCATGCGCCTGCAGGGCATCAACGCCAACATCATGTCACTCGGCGGCATCGCCATCGCCATTGGCGCGATGGTGGATGCGGCCATCGTAATGATAGAAAATGTGCACAAACACATGGAAGAAAACCCGTCCAACGGAAATCGCATTGCCGCAATCAAGACTGCGCTGAATGAAGTTGGCGCGCCACTGTTTTTCTCACTGGTGATTATCACCATCAGCTTTTTGCCGGTATTTACCCTGCAGGCGCAGGAAGGCCGGTTGTTTTCGCCGCTGGCGTACACCAAAACCTATGCGATGGCCGCCGCCGCCGTCCTGTCCATCACGCTTGTGCCCGCGCTGCTGGTTTATCTGATTCGCGGGCGCATCATGGCCGAGAGCAACAACCCGGTGAATCGCCTGATGTTGAGGGCCTACCAGCCGCTGGTCGATTGGGCGTTGCGCAAACCGTGGCAGGTCGTTGTGCTGGCCGTCTTGCTGGTTGCTTCGACCATGTGGCCGTATGTCAAAATGGGTGCCGAATTCATGCCACAGTTGAACGAGGGCGACCTGCTATACATGCCCACCACCTTGCCGGGGCTGTCCATTGGCAAGGCGCGCGAACTGCTGCAGCAAACCGATCGCTTGATCAAAACCGTGCCCGAAGTCGTGCGCGTATTCGGCAAGGCGGGACGCGCGGAAACGGCCACCGACCCGGCGCCACTGACCATGATGGAAACCACGATTCAGCTCAAACCGCAAGACCAGTGGCGCGAGGGACTGGATATCCAGGGGCTGATTGAAGAACTCGACAGCATCGTTCGGGTTCCCGGCGTCACCAACGCCTGGCTGATGCCTATTTCGGCGCGCATCGACATGCTGGCGACAGGCATCAAGACGCCGGTGGGGGTGAAAATAGCCGGGCCGGATTTACGGGTCATCGAATCGATAGGCCAGGACATTGAACGGCTGTTGAAGACCTTGCCGGGAACACACAGCGTCTATTCCGAACGCGTTGGCGGCGCGCACTATGTCGACTTCACCATCGACCGTGATCTGGCTGCGCGATATGATTTGAGCGTGCGGGAAATTCAGGACTATATCAGCATGGCCATCGGCGGCGCCAACATCGCCTACACCGTGGAAGGCCGGGAGCGCTATCCCATCAATATGCGTTTTCCCCTGAGTTATCGTGATTCGCCGGAGCAATTAAAGCGCTTGCCGGTTTTTGCGCCGGGCCGGGAAACCCTGCGTCTGGCGGATATCGCAACCATCACCATCAAGGATGGCCCTGCGGTTATCAAAACCGAAAACGCCCGGCTTAACGGCTGGGTCTATCTCGACATACGCGGACGCGATATTGGCTCCTACGTTGAAGAGGCGCGCGCCATGCTGTCGGAAAAACTGAACCTGCCCTCGGGCTATACCATCAGCTGGGCGGGGCAATACCAATACATGCAGCGCGCCAAGGAGCGGCTTGCCTATATCGTCCCGGTGACACTGATACTGATCGTGATACTTTTATATCTGAACTTCAACAACATGACCTCGGCCATGATGGTTATCAGTTCATTGCCGCTGGCGCTGGTCGGCGGATTCTGGTTGTTGTATTTACTGGACTATAATCTGTCAGTCGCTGTCGCCGTGGGCTTTATCGCCTTGGCGGGGGTAACCGCCGAGTTCGGGGTGGTAATGCTGGTCTATCTGGAGCAGTCTGTCAGGGAGCACAGACCGTCAAGCCATACAGAGCTGCGTGATGCTGTCATTGAAGGGGCCTTGTCGCGTGTGCGGCCCAAAGTGATGACCGTGGCTGTGATTATCTCTGGTCTGTTGCCCATCATGCTGGGTGAAGGCGCCGGCTCGGAAGTCATGGCGCGGATAGCGGCGCCCATGCTGGGTGGCATGTTGACCGCGCCACTGGTTTCGATGGTGCTGATTCCTGCATTGTACTATCTGTGGAAATCGCGTGAACTGAGAATGGGGAGCCTGAGGCCATGAGAATTATTATTGTATTCGCGCTTTTGCTGCTGTCGTCCCCGGCGTTTTCCGGCGAACCGGTAACGGCGCAGTTGCGCCGGTTTGCCTGCAACACGTTTATGCATCAGCTGGATGATACAGAAAAGTGCCGCATTGATCTGATGGTGCGGGTCAGGCCGAAAACTGACTGGGACAAGCTCGCCTGTTATGGCGAAGTGAAATATGTCAGTCACGCAGGCGGCGCGGCGCGCGACAGCAGGCAGAAGTTTATCGAAATTATCAGACAGTCTCCCGGCGTGCCGTGGCCCGGATTTTTCAAGCTGCAGGCTCAAGCAACATTCAAGCCTGAGCAGAAAGCCCGTGACCCCGTAATGGACTGGTACACGTGCAGTGTCATTAAACAATGAACGCATGGTAAACCGCACGGAAACAGAAAGGTATGTTCGTTTTTTCAATCTCAATAAAGGTAAATAGGGTTATGAGTGATCGTTTAAATAAGCTTGTTCATTACATTACAGTCGTTGCCGGCGCATCGCTGTTGTTTTCGGTTTCGGCACACACGTTTGCCGAAGACGATATACCGACCATCCCCCAGCAGACAGCCATCGCTGGTCAGACCGCACAGGAACAAATGTTTATCCAGGCGGCGCGCACCGGCAACAATGAAGTCATTGAGGGCATGCTGGAAGAAGGCACGGATGTTGACTGGCGTGATCCCAAGGGCGCAACCGCGTTGCTGTGGGCGGCGTCGGAAGGCCATCTTGATACGGTCAAAATGTTGCTCGACAAGGGCGCAAGCATCAATCTGAAAGATGATGATGGCGACAACGCCCTGATTGTCGCCGCCAAGTTCGGCCACAAGGCGATAGTCGATTACCTGCTGGACAAGGGAGCGCGTATCGAGTCAGAAGACAAACGCGGCGCGACAGCGCTGTTGTGGGCGGCATTTCGTGGCGAGATTCCGGTTCTCGAGCTGCTGCTCAAGCGTGGCGCCAATATCAACGCGACAGACGATGACGGCTCCTCCGCCCTGATTATTGCAATCAACGGCAAACAATACGACACGGCCAAATGGTTAATCAACAAAGGCATCGACGTCAACATCAAGGATGAATTCAACGTTACCGCCTTGTTACTGGCTGCGCAGGCGGGGCAGACCGGGCTGGTCAGCATGCTGGCGGACAAGGGCGCAGACCTGTTCGAGTCTGACAACGAAGGCATGAACGGTTTCCATCACGCCCTGATCAAGGGCAACCTCGACCTGGTGAAACTGTATGTCGACCGCGGCCTGAAAGTCGACACGCCGCTGATTGATGGCGTCACCGCGTTGATGATTGCCGCCAACAACAACGATATCAAGTTGGTGAAATGGTTATTGAAAGAAGGCGCGAACGTCAATGCGCAGGATAATTTCAAAAAAACGCCTATCATCTATGCGGCGCGCAAGGGGCATGACGAAATCGTAAAACTGCTGATTAAAAAAGGCGCAAAGGTGAATCACGGCGACAAGGACAACCGCACGGCCATGATCAATGCCGCCGCGCTGAATCATGTCGGCAGCATTAAAACACTGCTCGATGCGGGCGCTGATACCGAAATTCACGACAGCATGGGACGTACGGCATTGATTCAGGCGGCGCAGAAAGAGCGTCTGGAAGCAACGGACACATTGCTTGAAGCCGGCGCAAAAGTGGATGCGCGCGAAAAAGACGGCAACACGTCCCTGATGTACGCCTCATTGAAAGGCAACATGAAAAACATTGAAAACCTTGTTGAACATGGCGCCGATATTAACGCCACCAACAAGGGTGGCGTCAGCCCGCTGATTTTCGCCACCAGCGGCGGCAAGATTGCGGCGGTGGACTATCTGCTTGGCAAGGGCGCCAAAGTCAACCATCGTGATGAAAACAAACGCAACGCCATGATCTACGCCGCCGCCAGCGGCTTTGTGAAAATCGGCAGCATGTTGATAGACGCCGGCATTGACATCAATGTCATCGACAAGGAAGGTAAAACCGCCTTGCAGTGGGCCATCGAAAAGGATCGGGTCGAGATGATCGAGCTGCTGAAAAAACATGGCGGCAAGTTGCCCCACGAACTGGAAAACGGCAAAGACGCGGCTGATGAGTAACCATGTGGTTGTTTCAAGACAATAACTGGGTTATGCCGGCCGGGGCGCTGATTATCGCCTCAGCGGTCTACTGGGCGTGGCATGACGATGATGGCGCCAACCGGCAGGCGGGTTCGCAATCCGTCCGCCAGGTTGGGGCGGACGCCGGAACCGCTTCGGCCCGGGACGATAACTATCGCGCGGCAAGCGAACCCACGGCGCGGCATCAAATGCGCTACACGCAAGCCACCGATACAGGCGCCATGTCGCCAGCTTCCTGGGCGGCCCGCACAGGCGGCCGGCAAACCGGCGCGCCAGCCGCGCGCGGGGGGCAGTCCGGGTCATCGTTTACAGATGCGCGCGACACAGTCAGCGACCATGACGCGCGGCTGTCCCGTGACGCGGCCCTGAGTGCGCCGTCCGCCAGCAGTCAGACTGCGGGCGTCATAATTCAGCAAAATCAGGCGGCATCCACCACCGCTGCGACGGAAACCGGCAACGACATCATTCCCGGTATTGAAGACATGGATGCGCAAACCGCGCTGGCCGAAGTGCGTGACCTGATTGTCAACGACGGCCCGTCCGGATTGTTACAATTGATGGGGGCCAGGCTGGTTTCGCGTGATGGCAGCGTGCTGGGCTACCAGATCAACCCGCCGGAAGGCGTCTACCTGGACAGCATCGGCATCCAGCCAGGCGACATTGTGATGGAGATTAACGGCGTGGCGCTGAACAACCCCGACAATATCAACAGCATCATTATGGGGCTGCTGTTTTCAACCAGCATCGAAATGAAACTGGAGCGCGACGGCATAATCGAAACCGTCAAGCGCTAACCGCCCTGCCTGACAGGGAGGTTGTGATTTTACGCCAGTTTGTTTCGGCGCCGAATACCAAGCAGCGCCGCCGTTAAACCGAGCAGCATCAGCCAGTCTGCCGCGCCGCCGCTGGAAGATGAGCTGCTGCCGCCGGAAGTTCCACCGCCGCCTGTAGTTGGAGCCGGATTTACTGTTCCGGTGTAGTTGCTGTAACCGTACAGGTTTAACACCCCTTCTATGCTGCCAAGCCTTGCATTGTTACTAGAGCTTTTCAGGATTATTGTTGTTGTTGCAGTAATATGTGTGCCCAGATTGCCATTAGCGAAGCCAAGCTGATTGGCATCGGCTAGTTCAATGTTGAAATTTGCTGGTTCAGTCAAGTTTGGAACATTTTCAATTTGTAGTGATAAACCACTACTTAAATCTATTGACCCAGCAGCCAAAAATTCGGCATTGGTGGTCTCGCTGCCGGTAGAAACCGGCGGTCCACCGGTTAGGGTAGCAGGAACTGGTGTGTTGCTAACGCTGAAACCAGTGATTATGAAGGTATCAATTATCATTGAAATTGTACCACCGCCGTTTGGATCAACAGCATCTAGCATGATTGGTGATGGCAGTTCCACGCTAATCGGGGCAATAGTAGTATCCTGGATGAGTTTGGCAGTTACATTCCAGTTTTTAGGGTCGGTGACGTTGGCCCCCTCTGTCGGTATGCCAACATCAATTGCAAATTCACCATCCAACTTGACTGTGACAGGGGCCGGAGGTGGTGCGTCAGGAAGTGCATCGAATTTCAAATTCTGCAAAGTCATTTCTGATCGCGGCAGGTCTACCGTAAATACCTGGGATACGGCCAGCGCAGCATGAGAGAACAGAACAAGAGGCAGTACAGTAAACAAGGATTTCAGCATATCAGTCACTCATAATTTCGTAATGCGGTTAAGATGATTATAGCGATAGCCGCCTTGCCATGAAGCGGGCGTCAAACCCGGCAGCTTGGCAGCCTGCGCTTCATATAGGTGCAGCAAGTCGCGTGCCAATGCAAAATTTTATTTAATTATCATAGTGTTATGAGGGGCGTGCTGTCGCCATGCCTTGCGTCGGCAAGATAGTGTAAACCGTTTCGACTGTCATACTGACAGAAAAGAATGCGGCAGCCTATGGTTATACTCAAGACATAACACAGGATACCTAACCATGACAAAAATACTCTCTACTTGTCTCGCCGCCAGCATGCTGTTGCTGACAGGCAGCGCCCTGGCGGACAGTCTGACGGACAAACAAAAGCTCAGTTATGCCCTCGGTCAGATGGCGGTGATGAGCATGAAACTGGAAGGCGCGGCTCTGGACAATGAAATGGTATTGCGCGCAGTCAGGGATGCGCTTGAAGGCGCCCCGCCCCTGATGTCGCGGGCAGAAGTGTTTGACGCCATCAACCGCAACCGCGCCGGCCGCAGCCAGCGCGCGCAAATGAAGGCGCAAAAAAACCTGGCCGAGGGCAACCTGTTTCTGGATGCCAACCGCAAGAAACCCGGCGTCATGGAAATGGACAGCGGTTTGCAATATACCGTCATCGAGGAAGGCGACGGCCCGGTTCCCGGCAAAACCGATATTGTCGAAGCGCATTATCGCGGCATGTTAATCGACGGCACACTGTTCGACAGTTCCTACGGCCACGGCAAACCGGCGGTGTTCCGTGTCGACAAGGTCATCGCCGGCTGGTCGGAAGCCTTGCAGCACATGCATGTAGGCGCGAAGTGGAAATTGTTTATCCCTTCCGATCTGGCCTATGGCCCCAAAGGGCTGGGCGACCGGATACCGCCAAACGCAGCCTTGATATTTGAGGTGGAGCTGCTGGGTATCAAGCACGGCAACTGATCCGGTTTCGTCCACACTGGCATTTCATCGCTGTGCATGGCGTGACACAATAGTGGCCATGGCTGATGATTTGCGAAAACCGTTGCAGCAGGGCGTGGCCAGCCTGGGCTTGCGACTGCCGGACGGGGTGGCGCCAAAGCTATGTAATTATATTCACCTGCTGCACCGCTGGAACAGAACATACAACCTGACCGCGGTGCGCGAGCCGCGGCAGATGGTGAGCAAGCATCTGCTCGATTCACTGGCGGTGCTGCCCTATATCGGTGAGGGCAAGGTGGTGGATGTCGGTTCCGGCGCCGGTCTGCCGGGCATTCCGCTGGCGCTGGCCAGGCCGCAGCAGTCATTCGTGCTGATTGACGCCAACAGCAAAAAAACCCGCTTCATGCAGCAGGCGAAAATCGCGCTGGGGCTCGAAAATGTGGAAGTAGTGCATAGCCGGGCGCAGGATTACCAGCCTGATGAGCCGGCGCCCGTTATTATCGCCCGCGCCTACGCCGCTACCGACGACATCCTCGCCAGCACGCGCCACCTGCACGGTGGCGGCACGCGCATACTGGTGATGCAGGGCAAGCGCGATGAAACGCTGGACACAGCGGGCTATCAGATCAAGGCGCTGCATGTGCTGGATGTGCCGGGGTTGAATGCCGAGCGGCATTTGCTGGAAATTGCGCCGCTATAAATGTGTGTTTTTCGCATGCGCCCGCATGAGGCGGCGGCGCCAACCTGTTAAGATAGCGCCATGACTCAGGTACTCGCACTCGCCAACCAGAAAGGCGGCGTCGGCAAAACCACCACCAGCGTTAACCTTGCCGCTTCATTAGCGGCGACCAAACGCAGCGTGTTGTTGATTGACCTCGACCCGCAGGGCAACGCCACCATGGGCGTGGGCGTGGACAAAAACGCGCTGGAATACACCTTCTGCGACGTGTTGCTGTCGGGCTACGATGTATTCGAGTGCGTGCATCATCTGGACAATATCGGCATCGACCTGCTGCCGTCCAATGCCGACCTGACCGCGGCCGAAGTCGAGCTGATGCGCACTGATGGCGCCGAAAACACGCTAAAAAACGCGATTGCGCCGATAAAAGACGATTATGATTATGTGCTGCTGGATTGTCCGCCGGCGCTCAACATGCTCACCCTGAACGCGCTGGTCGCAGCTGATGGGGTGATAATTCCGATGCAGTGTGAATATTATGCACTGGAAGGGCTGACCGCGTTGATGGAAACCATCGAGCAGGTGCGCGCCACGGTGAATCCCAAGCTGAAAATCGAAGGCCTGCTGCGCACCATGTTCGACCCGCGCAACACCCTGTCCAACGACGTGTCGGCGCAGTTGATCGAGCATTTTGGTGACAAGGTGTACCGCACCGTGGTGCCGCGCAATGTGCGGCTGGCGGAAGCGCCCAGCCACGGCCTGCCGGCTTTGTTGTATGAAAAAACCTCGCGCGGCGCGCTGGCCTATCTGGCGCTGGCCGGGGAAATGCTGCGGCGGGATCAGCGCAGGCATGGCGCCGGTTCGCCGGGCGCCGCCACCGGGACAGGCGCAACCGCATAAATGTTTCGCGTGGCAGCCTGTCGACAAAAAAATATTATTTGGTTGGTAACTCGCAATTATGGCAAGCAAGAAAAAACGCGGTCTGGGGCGCGGCCTCAACGCCCTGCTCGGCGGCAGTGAAACCGTGGAAGCGCTGACCACTGCGGTCAGCGATGATGAGTTGCGCGAGCTGGATATTGACCTGGTGCAGCGCGGTCCGTGGCAGCCGCGCGTGCATTTTGATGAAGAGGCGCTGCAGGAGCTGGCCGACTCCATTTCCACCCAGGGCGTGGTGCAGCCGATTGTGGTGCGCAAGGCGGCAGGCGGCGTGTACGAGATTGTCGCCGGTGAGCGCCGCTGGCGCGCCTCGCAGCTGGCCGGTTTGCAAACCATTCCGGCGGTCATCAAGTCGTTCGACGACCAGACCGCCGCGGCGGTGTCGCTGATCGAAAACATCCAGCGCGAAAACCTGAACCCGCTGGAAGAATCCAACGCCCTGCTGCGCCTGATCAATGAATTTGACATGACCCACCAGCAGGTCGCCGACACGGTGGCGCGCTCACGCGCCAGCGTCAGCAATCTGCTGCGCCTGCAGGATTTGAACGACGATGTCAAAACCCTGCTGGCCGAGCGCCAGATAGAAATGGGCCATGCCCGCGCCCTGCTGGGCGTGTCCGGCGCCGAGCAAAGCCGGCTGGCGAAAGAGGTGGCCAAAAAGGGCCTGTCGGTGCGCGAAACCGAGCAGCTGGTGCGCAGGCAGTCGGACAAAAAACCCAAAGCCAAACCGATGAAGAAAGACCCCAACATCACCCGCCTGGAAAGCGAGCTGAGCGAGAAGCTGGGCGCGTCGGTCAGCATAAAGTCGGGCGCCAAAGGCAAGGGCTCGCTCGAAATCCATTTTAATAGCCTCGACGAGCTCGACGGCATACTGGAGAAAATCAGGTAAGCCATTGAAGTCAATAACAAAAACCGCTCGTCATAAACCCCTCTTATGCCTGCATCGCAACTTGACCCACATGGCTGCACTCCTTATAATCTGCGCGCGCTCCCGCACCGGGTGTGTTGCGCCTGTAATAAATGGTTGAGCCGGTTCGTGGCCTGACCGCTGGGCGGGCATTCAGGCTGGTGCTGGTTCAACTGGCGGTGACCTTGCTTGTCGCCGCGCTGCTCGTTGTGTTTTCCGGTTCAGGCTGGGTTCTCGCCTATTCCGCGTTGACGGGTGGATTGATCGCCACGCTGGCCAATGGCTGGTTCGCGCTCAAGGTGTTCGGTCGCAGGCGCGCAGACCGCAACCCTGATCCGGTTGTGCTGTTGCGGTCGCTTTACTGGGGTGAGATCAACAAACTGATTTTGACCGGCGCGATGTTTGTCGCAGCCTTTGTGCTGCTCAAGCCGGTTAGCGGGGCAGCTTTGATAGCTGTCTATTTTTTGGTGCACATGACGCCGTTTGTGGCGAGTCTGTTCACCAAAGATTCAACAACACATTAAAGAGAGAACACGATGTCGGGCGAAGCCCAAACTGCTGGTCAATATATCAAGCATCATCTGCAAAACCTGACCTGGGGTCAGCTGCCGGATGGAAGCTGGGGGCTGGCGCACAATGCCGCCGAAGCCAAAGCCATGGGGTTTATGGCGATTCATCTCGATACCATGTTCTGGTCCATTTCACTGGGCGTCCTGTTCCTGTGGATATTCCGCAAGGCGGCCAAAAACGCCACTGCCGGCGTGCCCAGCGGCATACAGAATTTCATCGAAATGATTATCGAATTTGTCGATGGCAGCGTGAAGGGCGCTT
Organism: Gammaproteobacteria bacterium; assembly: GCA_026995045.1. Taxonomy (GTDB): domain Bacteria; phylum Pseudomonadota; class Gammaproteobacteria; order SZUA-229; family SZUA-229; genus S139-92. Next base: position 60,738 of record JALWPK010000145.1, read on the forward strand.
TCAGCGGACGCAACGCCATGGTTGCGCCGATGGCGCTCACCATTTTTGTCTGGGTGTTCCTGATTAACTTCATGGACTTGATTCCGGTCGACTGGCTACCGCAGGCGGCGGCGATGATGGGAACCAGTTTCTTTGGCATGGATCCGCACCATGTGTATTTCAAAGTGGTGCCGTCCACCGACCCCAATGCAACATTTGGCATGGCGCTGTCCGTATTCATGCTGATGTTGTACTTCAGTCTCAAAATCAAGGGCCCCGGCGGCTTCTTCGCCGAGCTGGCGTTCCATCCGTTTCCCAAATGGGCGTTTCCCATCAACTTGGTGCTGGAGCTGGTTGCGCTGTTCGCCAAGCCATTGTCACTGTCACTGCGTCTTTACGGCAACATGTTCGCCGGTGAAATGATTTTCATCCTGATCGCGCTGATGTACGGCGGCGGCTGGATGCTGGGCGTGTTCGGCGGCTTTCTGCAACTGGGCTGGGCGATTTTCCATATTCTGATTATTACCCTGCAGGCGTACATTTTCATGACGCTGACGATTGTGTACATGGACCTGGCCTATCAGGTTCCTGAAGAACACTGATAAAACAGATTTTTTGAATTTTGAAGATTTAATATTTAGGAGATAACAATGACTGAAGTAACTGCAATGCTGTACATCGCGGGCGCCATCATGATGGGTCTGGGCGCGCTCGGGGCCGCTATCGGCATCGGCGTGCTGGGTGGCCGTTTCCTCGAAGGCGCCGCCCGCCAGCCTGAACTGATTCCGCTATTGCGTGGCCAGTTTTTCCTGATGATGGGTCTGACCGACGCGGTGCCGATGATTGCGGTCGGTGTGGCTTTCTACGTCATTTTCGCCGTCGCAGGTTAACGCCACCAAACGGGTTTTAGCGTATGAATATCAATTTAACGCTGATTGGCCAGTCAATCACGTTCTTCGTGTTTGT
>JALWPK010000146.1 GCA_026995045.1 Gammaproteobacteria bacterium
ACACTTGAGCGCGGCCTTCGCACATCGTACGGCGAGCGCGCGCGCACAAGTGCCACTGCAAACGACCATCAACATACAATGACACATCTGCATCCTCACTCACCAGGTCGATTCGCCCCAATTGAAGACGAATCTTCCCATGTCGCGCAAATCAACAGCAACTCCTGCAAAGCGCAAACATCAAGTGAACAGCGCAAACAACCCCCTCAACTCGGCACGGGCCTCCGTTGACGTACGCTCCTCAACAATTCTTCCGCCAGTTCAAGCTCTCTCGCGCCTTCACTGCAGCTTGACTTTGTTCGAAGCACTTGAAGAAAACATCACTCTCACACACTGGAGTCGCGAACAAGTACGCTAAAACGCAAGACTGAGCACTCCACCAACAAGCAACAAGCAACTGCGCGGACGCCTCGACTCGCTCCTCTCGAACAACACCAGTCTTTACCAATGCTCTCACAGAATGCCATTGTCGCACGTTTTCCTGTTGCAAGCGCGCGCGCGCGATGCCTTTGGTCGCGCTTTGCCCGTATTTCTTCGCATCCGACAACAGTCTGGAGCAGTGATGGGAATTTTCTGTTTCCGTCATGGAAAAATGACCTATTTTCGTTACCGTTACCGTATAATAACCGTATTCGCATCCGTATAATGTATACGGATAGAAGCAAGGAACTGTTGCCATTTTTCGGATTGCGCTCCGTATCCGTACCGATAAAAACATACACATTGGTTGGAATTCTTCTATAACCATATCACAGTAACAAATACGGTTATTATACGGATATACACTATTCCCATCACTGGTTGAAACTCTTCTATAACCATATCGCAGTGACACATACGGTTATTATACGGATGCGGCCATCACTGGCTGTGATCAGTCCGCCGGAGTGCGGACCACGCGTTGTTTCGCGAGCACTTCTTATCAGGCGCACTGAAGGCGGCGAGCGCGTGCGCAGAGCAGGCGCCCGCGTTCTGCGCAGTTATCTTCCCTTTGCCGACACACGTTCGTTGGCGGGCCAAAGATCATTTCCGAGCATTGTGTCTTGGGCAAAAAATGGTGCTAGTGAAGTGTGCGATCGAGTGTAGGACGATAGTGAAGTTTTTCTAGAATGTTTGATGATGATAAAACTTCACTATCGTCCTACACTCGGTTCTTAATGGCGCGGTGGCGTGTGCAAAGGAGTGGAGCGGGGAAGTTGGTCTCGTCAGG
>JALWPK010000147.1 GCA_026995045.1 Gammaproteobacteria bacterium
TCATTCTCGGCAAAGTACGCTTCAAATGTTGCAGTACGCGTTTTTTCCTGCAGCGCAGGATATATTTTTCTAATCACGGTTTGTTGCACCAGCTCGGTTGCCGGAATCCGAAGCTGTACCGGCAATCCCACTTGCAAGCGACCGAGATCAATCTGTGGGACAGTAACCCGTGCTTTCATTTTTTGTGTAGAGACCAGTTCTATCAAGGGTTTGAACAGCACCGCCTGTTCCCCTACCTCGGTCATCAGACGCTGTATCCTTCCGTCAAAGGGCGCAGTGATATTGCTATAACTCAATCGAAGTTCTGCATTTGCCAATGCTTCGTTATTTTCTTTTATCGATGCTTTTCGGCTTTCCATCATCTGCAGACTTTCCTCCAGTTGCCTGTCAGAAATCATCTTCTGTCTGATTAATTTCTGATTTCGCCGGTGTTGATTAACCCAGTAACGGTATTCGGCGCGAAGCCGCTGGTCACTGGCCTTCAGGCGTTGTACTTCGTTTTTCAATTCCTTCTGGTCGAGACTGATAAGTCGCGCACCTTTGCTCACCCAATCCCCTTCTCGGTGATGGATCGCTATAACACGCGCATTCACCTGCGCTGCAATTTGGCCTCGTTGTTCGGCAACGACACTGCCGGTATAACGACGTGTCAGAGTAAAGGGACGCGGACTGAGCTTCAGGATTTCAACGGCAAGTGGATGTTGCTCAGGTACAGGAACAGGACGTGTCCGCTCTATCACGCGCAGGATCGCAAATCCCAGTACGCCGGTGAGGAGTAACAGGAATACGAAAGCTGACAAACTTTTCCGGTTTATGAATAACGTACTTGACGGCATGCTATTACCTTTGTGATTAATTGCTCACAATTACAAAAACAACGCCTGAATGATTGCGCCAGTTTGCCCGAAAAGGACAAAAGTGAGTAATTGATTACATTCATTATAGACAATATTAGAATTCTTGCAAGTAGCCGCAGGAATTTGCAAAAAAGGAAAAAACCGATGATAAGTCCTTGTATAAAATGGGATAAATCAGCTATTACACACTTTATTGTAGCGTGCTAGAATCCCTTTTAAGCGCACGATGGGTAAAAACTCAGGCGGCCAAATACGATCATATCCAGGAGATAGCCATGTCCGCAGTACAGTTTAAAAATGAATTAACCGATGAAATCAAGGTATCCGACGCCGCCGCAGAGCAGCTGC
>JALWPK010000148.1 GCA_026995045.1 Gammaproteobacteria bacterium
GCTGCCGACCTATTCGCGTTCGCAGGCCGACATGCAGTATTTTTATGTCAATGGCCGCATGGTGCGCGACAAGGTGGTGACCCATGCGGTGCGCCAGGCTTATGCCGATGTGCTGTATCACGGCCGCCATCCGGCTTATGTGCTGTTTCTGGAAATGGAACCCGCCGGCGTCGATGTCAACGCACACCCGGGCAAACACGAAGTGCGTTTTCGCCAGAGCCGTAGTGTGCACGATTTTATCTTTCGTGCCATTCACAAATCGCTGGCGGAAGTGAAACAGGGCGATGCCGCCGCGCATGCGGCGCAGCATTTTGCCAACGACAAATTTGTTTCAGCGCCTGCTGAAGCGACCGCAACCGAAGCGGCGGCTGCGCCGGCCTACAGCCAGCAGCGCATGCCGCTCTCCACGCCGCGTCAGGCGTTACGGCAGGGGGTGGCGGAACAAAGCCGCGCCTATCAGGCATTCATGCAGCCGATTCTGGACAATGCGCAAACGGTCACCGATGCGGCGCAGAAAGACGCGCCGCCGCTGGGCTATGCGCTGGCGCAACTGCACGGTATTTATATACTGGCGCAAAATGCAGAGGGGCTGGTGCTGGTCGATATGCACGCCGCGCACGAGCGCATCACCTACGAACGTCTGAAACAGTCATACGAGCAACAGGCGATTCAGTCGCAACCGCTGCTGGTGCCGGAAACGTTTGCTGTCAGCGAAAAGGAAGCCGACTTTGCCGAAAGCCATCGGGATATGTTTTCCGAGCTTGGTTTTACCGTCGACCGCACGGGGCCGCAAACCCTCAAGCTGCGCGAAGCGCCGGTGATGCTGGCCGACGGCGATCTCGAAACCCTGCTGCGCGATGTGCTGGCCGATTTGATTCAGCATGGTGAAAGCCAGCGCATCCGCGAACAAATCAATGAAATCCTTTCCACCATGGCTTGCCACGGCTCGGTGCGCGCCAACCGCAAACTCACTGTTCCCGAAATGAACGCCCTGCTGCGCGACATGGAAGCCACCGAACGCAGCGGCCAGTGCAACCACGGCCGCCCGACCTGGATTCAAATCAGCATCGACGAGCTGGACAAGCTGTTTATGCGGGGACAGTGAAGCAGTGAATAGTTAATAATGAATAGTGAATAATTGCCGGTTTGTGTTTGATGTTGGCGAAATCCCGGTTTTAAAATTCATTATTCATTATTCATTATTCATTATTCATTATTCATTATTCATTATTCATTATTCATTAACCCTCCGTGTCCCTGATTTTTCATCCCGCCGCCACCCCCGACGCCCCCGTCGCCATCTGCATCATGGGCCCCACCGCCACCGGCAAGACCGGGCTGGCGATCGACCTGCATGAGGCTTTGCCCTGCGACATCATCAGCGTGGATTCGGCGATGGTGTACCGCGAGCTGGATATCGGCAGCGCCAAGCCCTCGGCGGCGGAGCTAGCGCGCGCGCCGCACCGTTTGATTGATATTGTGTCGGTCACCGAGCCGTATTCCGCCGGGCAGTTTCGCGAGGACGCCTTGCGGGAAATGCGGCAAATCACCGAATCCGGCCGCATCCCGCTGCTGGCGGGGGGCACCATGCTGTATTTCAACGCGCTGCAAAAAGGCATCGCCAATCTGCCGCAGGCCGATGAGGCGGTGCGCGCGCGGCTGGAAGCCGAGGCGGCTGAACTGGGTTGGGCGGCCTTGCATGAGCGGCTGGCGGCAATCGACCCGGAATCGGCGCGGCGGATTCACCCCAACGACCCGCAGCGCCTGCAGCGCGCGTTGGAAGTGCATGAAATCACCGGAAAAACCCTCACGCAATTGTGGGATGAACAGGCGCGTTCCGCGTTACCGTACAAACTGATAAAAATTGCATTGATGCCGCCTGACCGGGTTGAACTGCGCAAGCGCATCGCCGAGCGATTCGACGCCATGCTGGTTGCCGGGCTGGTGGAGGAAGTGCGCGGCCTGTATCGCCGGCGCGACCTGCACGGCGACTTGCCAGCCATGCGCGCGGTGGGGTATCGTCAGGTATGGCAATATCTCGCGGGGGAATACGATTACGAAACCATGCGCGAGAAGGCCATTATCGCCACCGCGCAACTGGCCAAGCGGCAAATGACCTGGCTACGCAGTGAGCAAAATTGCAACTTTATTGACCCGGCGGCGCTGGATGTGCAGAAATTACTGAAAAGTCTCAGAAATTTACTATCATAAGGTGGCATACTGTTGTCAGAGGCTGCTGACAGCGCGGCAACAGTGGCTCCAACCATAACAAAAATAACAGGAGCGGGGACCATGTCGAAAGGGCATCATCTTCAAGACCCTTATTTGAACGCTTTACGCAAAGAACGGGTGCCGGTAGCCATCTACCTGGTAAACGGCATCAAATTGCAGGGCCAGATTGAATCGTTCGATCAATTTGCTGTACTACTGAAAAATACCGTCACCCAGATGGTGTACAAGCACGCTATCTCCACGGTGGTGCCATCGCGCCCGATCAAATGGACAGACCCCAATGCCGACAATGCAGGCAATGGTGACTGACGCTACCCAGATGCGGGCGCTGGCAGTATAATGCCGGCATGACTGTCAAACACATGCTTTACACCCAAACGGTCGCTTTCGGCGGCCGTTTTTTATTGTCCGCCCGAATCACACTATATGTTTGAACGCCCGCAGTCCGGTGAGCGCGCCCTGCTGGTGCACATGGACGTGAACGATGAAAATCACCGCGAAGACATCACCGAATTTGAAGAACTGGCGGTGTCCGCCGGCGCCGAGGTGCTGGACATCATCACCACCAGCCGTCATAAACCCGAACCCAAATATTTTGTCGGCGTCGGCAAGGCGAAGGAAATCCAGGCGCAGGTGAAAGCGCAGGAAATCCAGCTGGTGCTGTTCAACCACGCGCTCAGCCCCTCGCAGGAGCGCAACCTGGAAGCCCTGCTGGAATGCCGGGTGCTGGACCGCACCGGGCTGATTCTGGATATTTTCGCGCAGCGCGCGCGCTCGTTCGAAGGCAAGTTGCAGGTCGAACTGGCGCAGCTCAAGCACCTGTCCACCCGGCTGGTGCGCGGCTGGACGCATCTGGAGCGGCAAAAAGGCGGCATCGGCCTGCGCGGCCCGGGCGAAACCCAGCTTGAAACCGACCGCCGCCTGCTGGGCATGCGCATCCGGCAAATCAACAAGCGGCTGGAAAAAGTGCGCCGCCAGCGCGAGCAGGGCAGGCAGGCGCGGCGGCGCGCGGAAATTCCCACCGTATCGCTGGTGGGCTACACCAACGCCGGCAAATCCACCCTATTCAATACGCTGGCGGACGATCACGTATACGTGCAGGATCAGCTGTTCGCCACGCTGGATCCGACGCTGCGAAAAATCCAGCCCAGCGACGATATCGAACTGATTCTGGCCGACACCGTGGGCTTTATTCGCCACCTGCCACACGACCTGGTGCAGGCGTTTCAGTCCACCTTGCAGGAAACCGCCGAAGCGCATCTGCTGCTGCATGTGATTGACGCGGCTGATGAAAAACGCGATGACAACATCGCCGAAGTGGAAGCCGTGCTGCGCCAGATAGGCGCAGACAGTGTGCCCACGATTCAGGTGATGAACAAGATTGACCTCACCGGCGGCAAACCGCGCATCGAGTTTTTTGAAGACGGCGGTATCCGCCGAGTATGGCTGTCGGCGCACAGCGGCGAAGGCGTTGACATGCTGCAACAGGCGCTGGTGGATGTGTTTCGCAAGGAGATGGTCAACGGCCGGCTCACGCTGGAGCCATCCCAGGCGCGCATTCGCGCCCGTTTGTTTGAGCTCGGCGCGGTGCGCGATGAGCAAATCGACGAGGCCGGGCGCTATCAACTGGATATCCTGATAGGCCGCCGTGAACTGGAGCAACTGTCACGCAAGGAAGACCTGCGGCTGGTTGATTTATTGCAGTAGGTCTGCGCGGCGGTCTGGGTAAGACATTCCGCAAATGCACGCAAATAAACGCCAGTATTTGCCTTTTTGGGTTTGATTTATCCCTAACCTGACCGAAGGTGCGTCCCGCAGTCCTGGTCTGAAGATATTTTCGTTGAGATATGATGGGGCTGAAACCATTAGCGTCTATTTGCGTGCATTTGCGGTAAAACCTTCCGTTTCGAAACCCGGCTTGCGGGTGGCGCCCAAGCCACCTAAAATGCGATTGTTTTTTTGACTGATAATCTGTGCGTCGAGTTGACTGCACCGGGAGCAAACATGGCCTGGAATGAACCTGGCAATAACGGTAAAGACCCCTGGGGCTCAAACGGAGGCTCGGGCGGCGGTCGCGATCAGGGCCCGCCGGATCTGGACGAAATCGTTAGAAACTTGCAGAAAAAATTCGGCGGCCTGTTCGGTGGCAAAGGCGGCGGCGGTCGTGGCGCTACTGGTGGCGGCATCGGCGCCGGACTGATTTTCGGTTTGTTGCTGGTGTTCTGGATTGCCACCGGCTTTTACAAGGTCGAGGAGGCCGAAGTCGGCATCGTGCTGCGTTTTGGCGAACACGTCGACACCACCCAGCGCGGCCTGCACTGGCACATGCCGATTCCGATTGAGCGGGTCGAAAAAGTGAACGTCGCCGAGCGACGCCAGTTGCCGTTCAAGGCCACGGTGCTGACCCAGGATGAAAACATCATCGATTTGCAGGGCACGCTGCAATACCAGATTATCGACGCCAACAAATACCTGTTCAACGTGCGCCTGCCGGAAGTGTCGCTGAGCCAGGCGATTGAAAGCGCGTTGCGCCTCACGGTTGGCCAGAGCAAGATGGATTACATCATTACCGAAGGCCGTGATGAAATCGCCTATCGCATCAAGCGCACGGTGCAGGATATCGTCGACCAGTATGGCACCGGTCTGGCGATTATCGAAGTCAATATTCAGGATGTGAATCCGCCACAGGCGGTGCGTCAGGCATTCCAGGATGTGATTCAGGCGCGTGAGGACAAACAACGCCTGATTAACGAAGCCGAGGCCTATCGCAACGAAGTGATTCCGAAAGCGCGTGGCGCGGCGGCGCGTCTGCGTGAAGAAGCCGACGCCTACAAGCAGGAAGTGGTGGCGCGCGCCGAAGGTGAAGCCGAGCGCTTCGTCAAATTGCTTCAAGAGTACAAAAAAGCGCCTGGCGTCACCCGCGACCGTCTGTATCTCGACATGATGGAATCGGTGCTGGATAACAGCTCCAAGGTGTTGATTGATGTCGAGGATGGCAACAACCTGCTGTATCTGCCGCTGGACAAGCTGATGCAGGGCAGCGGTTCTGCAAAAGACGCGCTGTCGCTGCCGGAAAAACTGAAAAACCTGAAGCAGCGTTTGCCCAAGCGCAACGTCACCCAACCATCTTCGCGAAGTAACCTGCGTACGAGGGATATCCGCTAATGTCTAATCTGTTCAAAATTGGTATTCCGGTTAGCCTGTTGGCGGTCTGGCTGTTTTTTACTTTCACCGTTGACGAGCGCGAAAAGGCGTTGTTGCTGAAGTTTGGCGAAATCATTGGTTCGGACTACAAGCCCGGCCTGCACTGGAAAGTGCCCATTCTGCATACCGTGAAGAAATTTGATGACCGCATCCTCACCATCGATGCGCGTCCCAGCAGTTTCTTCACCGGCGAGCAGAAAGACCTGATTGTCGACTCCTATGTGAAATGGCGCATCCAGGATGTGGTCACCTACTACAAAGCCACCAGCGGTGATGAACGCCGCGCCGGTGAGTTGTTGTACCAGGTAATCAACAACGGCTTGCGTGACGAATTCGGCAAACGCACCATTCAGGAAGTGGTGGCCGGCGACCGCGAAGAAATCATGGGCTTGATGACCGAGCTGGCGGCGAAAAAAGCCGAAACTCTGGGTATCGAAGTCATCGATGTGCGTATCAAGAAAATCGAACTGCCGCCGCAGGTGAGCGAATCGGTGTACAACCGCATGCGCACCGGTCGTGAACGCGTGGCGCGCGATATTCGCTCCAAGGGCGCTGAAGCGGCGGAACGTATCCGCGCGGATGCGGATCGTCAGAGCAGTGTGATTCTGGCCGAAGCCTATCGTGATTCAGAAGTGGTGCGCGGTGAAGGCGATGCCCAGGCGACGGATATTTATTCCAAAGCTTTCGGCAAGGATCGCGAGTTTTACAAGTTCTACCGCAGCATGACCGCCTATACCAAAAATTTCTCCAGCGAAGACGATTTGATTCTGCTGCAACCGGATTCCGAGTACTTCAAGTACTTCAACAAGTCGTCCGGAAAATAATGGCGCCATGGTTGTTGATTTCCTTGAACCCCGGCTTTAGTCGCCATGACCGAAGAGTTGATACGCGCCATTGCGCTGGTGCTGGTGATCGAGGGCATCATGCCTTTTCTCAGTCCGGACGGCTGGCGGCAGGCCATGTTGCAGGCCGGCAGGTTGAGTGACAAAACCCTGCGCATGATCGGCTTCGGCAGCATGCTGGCCGGTGTAATAATTCTTTATATGACGCGTTGATATCCCCATGACAGGCAACAAACACTGGGTGCTGCCGCAAGGCATTGATGAAGCGCTGCCTGAGCAGGCAGCGGTGCTGGAATCGGCGCGCCGCAAACTGCTCGATATGTACGCCAGCTGGGGCTACGAACTGGTGATGCCGCCGTTTATCGAGCACATCGAGTCGCTGCTCACCGGCGCCGGTCACGACCTCGACCTGCAAACATTCAAGATTGTTGACCAGACCAGCGGTCGCACGCTGGGCGTTCGCGCCGACATGACGCCGCAGGTGGCGCGCATCGATGCGCATCGCCTGAATCGCGATGCGCCCACCCGCTTGTGCTATATCGGCACCGTGTTGCGCACCCGCGCCGACAGCTTTGGCGGTTCCCGCAGCCCGTTGCAGGTGGGCGCGGAACTGTACGGTCACAGCGGTGTGGAATCTGATGTGGAAATCCTGGCGCTGATGCTCAAAACTTTTGCGCTGGTCGGCGTCAACGATGTTTACGTCGATCTGGGCAATGTTGATATCTACCGTGGGTTGGCGGCGCAGGCTGGTTTGAACGCCGAACAGGAATCGCAGTTATTCACCCTGTTGCAGAAAAAAGCCGTGCCGGAAATCACCGCCTTGCTGTCGCAGTGGTCGCTTGATGAAGGCATGCAAACCATGCTGGCTTCACTGGCTGGCCTGAACGGCGGCGAAGATGTGCTGACGCGCGCGCGTGATGTGTTGCAGGCGGCCAGTGATGAAGTCAGGGCGGCAATCGATTATCTGCAGGCCGTGGCGCAAAAAACCAGCCAGCGATTCCCCGATGTGCATCTGCATTTTGATCTGGCGGAACTGTCCGGCTATCACTATCAGACCGGTATGGTGTTCGCCGCTTTCGTACCGCAGTCTGGTCAGGCGATTGCGCGCGGCGGCCGTTATGACCACATTGGTGAAGTGTTTGGCCGCGCGCGCCCGGCGACCGGCTTCAGCGCGGATTTGAAAGAACTGGTGCAGCTCGCTGCGTCAGACAGTCCTCGCGATGAAAAAATATTCGCGCCGGCGGTAGAGGATATGGCCTTGCAGCAGAAGATTGCCGAACTGCGCGGGCGGGGCCGCGCGGTTATTCAGGAGTTGCCCGGGCAGCAGGGCGATGCGGCGGCGATGGGTTGTGACAACATGCTTGCGCTGGTTGATGGCGAGTGGGTTGTTGTTGCAGTGAATAATGAATAGCGAATAGTGAATAATTTTTTTGGTTTGAACATATTTGACGGGTTGGCATCATGGCGAAAAACGTAGTTGTACTGGGCAGTCAATGGGGAGATGAAGGCAAGGGCAAGGTGGTGGATTTGCTCACCGACCGCGCCGCCGCCGTGGTGCGCTTCCAGGGCGGGCACAACGCCGGGCACACGCTGGTGATTGGCGAGGAAAAAACCGTACTGCATCTGATTCCCTCTGGCATTCTGCGCGACAACGTCATGTGTCTGATTGGCAATGGTGTAGTGTTGTCGCCGTCCGCCCTGTTTGAAGAACTGGAAATGCTGGAAGCGCGCGGCGTGCCGGCCAGCTCCCGCCTGCGCGTGTCCGAAGCCTGTCCGTTGATTCTGCCGTACCACATTGCGCTGGATCAGGCGCGTGAAATCGCACGCGGCAAGGCGGCGATTGGCACCACCGGCCGCGGCATCGGCCCCACCTATGAAGACAAGGTGTCGCGCCGCGGTATTCGTCTGGGTGATCTGTTCGATGAAAAACAGTTTGCCGACAAACTGAAAACCGTGATGGATTATCACAACTTCAGCCTGAAACATTTCTTCAAGCAGGATGAAGTCGATTACCAGCAGGTGCTGGATGAAACCCTGGGCTACCGCGAAAAGCTGATTGCGCTGGTGGCCGACATTCCGGGCATGCTCACCGAGCTGCGCCAGCAGGGCCACAACATCATGTTTGAAGGCGCGCAGGGCACGCTGCTGGATATCGACCAGGGCACCTATCCGTTTGTGACCTCATCCAACACCACCGCCGGCGGCGCCTGCACCGGCAGCGGCATCGGACCGAAAGATCTGGATTATATTCTGGGCATCACCAAGGCCTACACCACCCGCGTTGGCGCCGGGCCGTTTCCGACCGAGCTGTTCGATGAGGTGGGCGAGCATCTGGGAACCAAAGGCCACGAGTTTGGCGCCACCACCGGACGCAGCCGCCGTTGTGGCTGGTTCGATGGCGTCGCCCTGCGCCGCGCGGCGCAAATCAACAGTCTGACCGGATTGTGCATCACCAAGCTGGATGTGCTCGACGGGCTGAAAACCATCAAACTTTGCACCGCCTACCGTTATCAGGGCGAAACCCTGGAGCTGCCGCCGCTGGGCGCCGACGCTATTGAGCAGTGCGAGCCGGTGTACGAAGAAATGCCGGGCTGGAGCGAATCCACGGAAGGCGTGAAGGACATGGCATCGTTACCCGCCAATGCGCGCGCCTATCTCGACCGCCTGCAGGAAATTGTCGGTGTGCCGGTCGATATTGTTTCCACCGGGCCAGAGCGGGACGAGACGATTATTCTCAATCACCCGTTCGCGTAAAACCGACGGAAGGCGCTGTACCGGCTTACCTTTACGGGACGGCGCCACTATACTTGGAGAAATGTCTTTTTGGCAGGATGCTGTCTTATGAGCAACATACTAGGCAAGCTTGTAGCAGGTTTATTGCTGGTCGCGCTATCGACGTTCGGCCATGCGGCTATCTGGCGGGATGCGCCAGCTGTATCAGCGCGCAACACCGTCAAGGCTGTGCGCACAGCAGGCTATGGCCGCCAGCTGCTGGCGGATGAAACAGCCTTGCGCGACTTGCTGGCCACCGCTACCACCACCTCGCCTGCGATACTGTCGTTGCCGATGCCGGAAGGCGGTTTGCGCCGCTTCAGTGTTATCCCGTCGCCGGTGATGTCGCCAACGCTTGCAGCTAAATTTCCCTCTATACAAACCTTCAAGGCGCGCGCGCTGGGTAACGCAGCGATTGGAGGACGTCTGAGTATCGGTCCAAAAGGTTTCCGCGCCTATATCAGTGACCGTGATGACGCCATCCTGATCGATCCGGAACCGTCAGTCAGCGCCAATCGGTATGTCGCTTATCGTTACCGTGCATATCAACAAGCATTTTCCGCGAAGCGTGGGCAATTTCAGTGCCATTCACAAGCAAGTGGCAAGCCGCCAGGGCGGTCGTCATTGCTCAAACAGTTGCGCAGCGCGCAGTCTGTCGGGCAGGCCAAAACCGAAGGTGGGCTGACGCGATTTCGTCTGGCGATGGCCGCAACCTATGAGTACAGTGATGCTGTGGGAGGTGGTGACAAAATCCTGGTGATGGATGAAATCGTTGCCGCGGTCAACCGGGTGAATGAAATCTATCAACGTGATCTGGGTATCGAACTGCAACTGGTCAGTGCGTTGATTTATAGCGCCAGCGAAGGCTACACCGCCAGCACCGATCCCTATTCAAACGGTATACCGGATATTATTCTCGACCAGAATCAGCGCACCCTTGATGCCGTGCTTGGCAATGCCAGCTATGATATCGGTCATGTGCTGGGTATAGGCGGTGGCGGTCTCGCACATTATGCATCAGCCTGTGACAATAACGCCAAGGCGCGTGGCTACAGTGGCGCACCTGATAATGCCCCGATCGGCGTTGGATTTTATATTGATTATCTGGCCCATGAGCTGGGGCACCAGTTCAGCGCCAGTCACAGCTTTAATGGCACCTCAGGCAGCTGTGCTGAAAACCGGAATTATTTCACGGCAACCGCATTTGAGCCTGGTAGCGGCATTACGATTATGGGGTATGCCGGTTTATGTGGGCAGGAAAATATCCCAAATATTAACAGTATTGAAAGTAACAGCATCGCCATGTTTCACGCTGGCAGTATTGCGGAAATCACACAGTTTGTGCAGAGCGGCGGCGGGGCGTGCTTTACCGGCAGTGGTTCTGCGTCCAACACCGCGCCCGTGGTAAATGCAGGCTCGGACTACACCATACCCGGCGGCACGCCGTTTGTTCTCACCGGTTCCGCCAGCGATACAGAAACCGGTTTGCTCTATTCCTGGGAAGAAATTGATAGCGGCGTGGCGACCAATGCATCGAGTTATGGGCTGGATGTGGGGCGGAATCCGCTGTTTCGCTCTTATTTGCCAACGCTTGATAACAGCCGCACGTTTCCTGCACTGCGAGTTCTGTTAAGTGGTATGACGGACAAGGCCGAAGTTTTGCCCACCCAGTCACGCGACTTGAATTTTCGTTTGACGGTGCGTGATGGTATCGGCGGTGTGGATGCTGATGACATGGTGTTAACCGTTGATGGCGGCAAAGGACCGTTCAGCGTCATTCAACCCACAGCATCGCGATTCTTGTCCTACACACAGATCCATCGCATCGAATGGAATCGCGCCTGCACCAATCTGCCACCAGTGAACTGCGCCACGGTGGATATCAGCTATACCCTAGATGGCGGGCAAACATTCAATAACATTGTGCTGGCCACTACGAATGACGGCGCCGAGGATATCCAGTTTTCCACGATTCCCGGTTTTCCGCGAAACCACAATAATGTGCGTATTCGCATTGCATGCAGTAATAATGTGTTTTTTGCCCTGTCTGATGCATTTGTAGTCACAGAGGTGGGTGGCGCAACCCTGACAGCTTCGAATACGGTGGAAAGTTGCGGCGTGGAAAATAATTACACTACAGCCAATGGAATGGATGCCGAGCCGAATGATACACTAGCTAACGCACAATTGGTAGCAGCACCGTTTTCTGTTACTGGCAGTATCCATGAACTGGCTGATCCGGATGATTTGTATCTGTTTGAATCCGCCGGCGGCGCCTACGAAATCAGCCTGACTGATTTTCAGCCGAATGATCTGGATCTGTACCTGTATGACGCCTCCACCGGAGAGCTGGTTGCCAAATCAGCCGATTTTATCGGGACAAAAGAGAGTATACGCCTCGGGCTTGCGCGCAACCGAAACTATTATGTTCGAGTTAACGGCTACCTGACTGGGGGGATCGCCGGCAGTTATTCACTCAGCATCATTCACAGTGCGCCGGCGGCAAGCAGCAGTGGGGGTGGCTGGGTTGTGTGGTTGTTATGTCTTGCACCGGTTTTCGGTTTGAGACGTTTCAGTCATTTAGCCAGCACAGTCTGAACATTACCTGATTGTAGGCTTCGATATATTCGGCCTGCTTTCGTCTTGCCTGAAGTTCACCGCTGGAGCGAATGACATCGCTTCGCCTGATGACGTGCAAGCCGCAACGCTGTTTGCTCACCTCGATTTTGTCGGCATCGATGCCCGGTACTGATACCCCCCGGGTGGAAATTCCAAGCAAGCGTTTGTCGCCTTCCCGGTAAGCGGCTTGCGCATCCTGCTCGGCGGTGTATTGTGTGGTTTCCGGCTCGAACAGGCTCATTGCATGGGTGAGAGAAGCGGGTGTTGAAACACTAAACAGAAAAATAATGAGCGCGCGCATGGTTTATCTGTCCATAGCAGTGAATTGGCTGGATTATAATAGCGGATTTATCCGAGTGGAGCAGAAAAATGACCAGTATCGGCACACCTTTATCCCCTGAAGCAACACGCGTGCTGTTATGTGGTGGCGGTGAACTGGGCAAGGAAGTCGTGATTGAGTTGCAACGCTACGGCGCCGAGGTCATTGTGGTGGATCGCTATGCGAACGCGCCGGCGATGCAGGTGGCGCATCGCAGTCATGTCATCGATATGCTCGATGGTGCGGCCTTGCGCGAAGTCATCGAAACAGAACAACCGCACTGCATTGTGCCGGAAATCGAGGCGATTGCCACCGATACCCTGGTTGAGCTGGAGCAGGAAGGTTTTAGCGTTATCCCGACCGCCAGGGCGGCGCAGCTCACCATGAACCGCGAGGGTATACGCCGCCTGGCGGCGGAAGAGCTGGGGCTGGCAACCTCGCCCTACCGCTTTGCTGAAACCCGGGAAGAATATGACGCCGCCATTGCCGACATCGGGCTGCCCTGCGTGGTGAAGCCGATTATGAGCTCCAGCGGCAAGGGGCAGAGCACGGTGAAAACCAAAGCCGATATTGACCGCGCCTGGGAAGTTTCCCAGCAGGGCGGGCGAGCCGGCGCCGGCAAGGTCATCGTTGAGGGCTTTGTCGATTTTGATTACGAAATTACCCAGCTCACGGTGCGCCATGCAGGCGGCACATCGTTCTGCGAACCCATTGGTCATGTTCAGGTGGATGGCGACTACCGTCAGTCGTGGCAACCGCAAGCGATGAGCGCCAGGGCGTTACAGACCGCGCGCGAGATGGCGCGGACGATCACCGACGCCCTGGGCGGGCGCGGCATCTTCGGCGTCGAGCTGTTTGTCAAAGGCGACCAGGTAATTTTCAGCGAAGTGTCGCCCCGGCCGCACGATACCGGTATGGTAACGCTGATTTCGCAAAATGCGTCACAGTTTGCGTTGCACGCGCGTGCTATTTTAGGCCTGCCGATACCGCTGATAATTCAACGCGGGCCAGCAGCATCCAGTGTGGTGCTGGCGGACGGGGATTCCACCCAGCCGGTATTCGGGAATCTGGATCGCGCACTGGCACAGCCAAATACCGAGCTGCGCTTGTTTGGCAAACCGGAGGTGCATGGCCGAAGACGAATGGGTGTGGCGTTGGCGACGGCTGACACGGTTGATCAGGCAATTCAGCTGGCGAAAGAGGCGTCGGGCTCCATAACTGTCGAGTATTAGCCTCAGCGGCAAAGCAGTTATGCGCCAAAATGGTGCAATGACGAGTTATTTTACACAATAGATTGTAGTGAATATAAAACGTCGCATTGCACGGCTTTTATCACTTTAACAGCTAAAAAAATCTGAAAATTCCCTGCATGTGTAAGTGAAAAATACCGGCAAAATTAGCGTTTGACGGTATAATTTACAGGATTTATCGTATCGCGATTAAATAATGCTCATATTTGGCGGTATGTGCAAATATGTGCAAAATGCATGTAAAAACATTGTAAATAAAACCATAAAATGAGTCGGTAGCATTTACACTTTATTTGGGTTTTGTAATAATGCTTTTACAGCCGATGATGCTAACTTGTTCTATCCAGTCATGTTTTTGCCGTGGTAAAAAAATTGGCACGAAACTGGCTATAGGAACAACGCTGGTTGGAAACGGCTTCTTGTTCCTGTAACCGGGACGGGAGTAAAAGGAAAAGGAAGGATGTTGGATTTGGTGTCAGGAGCCAAAGATACATCGGCCTGAACCACCCGCGCAGTCACATGCTGGCGGCGCGGGGATGACAGTTGGGGGGGAGTCAAGTCCACCTTAGATGTTTGAAATTAATTACCGATAAGAAGGAGATAAAAATGGAAGAAACAACCCGTAAGTTAAGATTTGTCGTGCTCTTTCTGACATTGGTTGTATTTGCATTGTTTGCACTTGCGCCCACAATATAGTGTTGTGCTGTCGAGCGAATCAGCAAGCTCCGGCGTCTACCTTCTGGCAGTGAGTCCTGCCGGCTAAATGAATGTTTGCATTTGGCCGGCAGGGCGTGAACAAACCTTGCTCCCGTCGCTGTATAATGCGTCGCCGATGCTTGACGTATACAAAACCTACTACCATTTTTCCGACCAGCCATTCCGGCTCAGTCCCGACAGCCGGTTTTCGTTCGGCCATCCCAGTTATGATAATGCCCGCTCCTATCTGAAGTACGCGATATCAGAAGGCGAGGGTTTTGTCGCTATTACCGGTGCGCCGGGTACTGGCAAAACCACCTTGATCCAGGGTCTGTTCGATGAATTTGACGCTCAACAGGTGCAACTGGCCACGCTGCCCAATTTGCAACTGGATGAGCCTAACCTGGTCAGGCGCGTACTGGAGTGTTTTCATGTCAGTACTGGCGATCCGCAAAATCCACTGGCCGAACTGTCAAACTTTCTTGTCAGTAATCATCAGCGAGGCCGCCGCTCCATTATCATTGTCGATGAGGCCCAGGGCATGTCAGCCGCCGCCCTGGAAGAGTTGCGGCTGCTCGCGAATCTGCAGTATGACAACCATCTCTTATTGCAGGTGTTTCTGGTCGGGCAGGAGTCGCTCATGGATATTGTGCGTTCCCCCGGCATGGAACAACTGCATCAACGCCTGATTGCCGCCGCGCATCTCGAACCGCTGAGGAAAAAAGAAACCCGAGCTTATATTGAATACCGGCTTCAACGTGTCGGCTGGAGTGGCTCGCCATCAGTGGATGATGAAGCCCTGCAGCTGATATACAAGTTCAGCACCGGCATACCCCGCAGAATAAATTTGATATGTCATCGTCTCTTTCTGTTTGGCGCGCTTGAGCAAAAACGTGAGTTTCGGGGGGAAGATGCGCTGCATGTCATAGTGGAGCTGCACAAGGAAGGTTTGTTGCAACCCGTGTCCCGGCGTTCGTTGTAATGGTGTGTCGAGGCCCGGTTTGCTGATTCTCTGCTACAATCCTCCCGCAGCTAATACTGCTGTTCCAACTGATGCTACTGCATTCCCGTCACCCGGATTGTTCTCGATGCTGGTTCGTAGATGGCCTTGAAACGGGTGGAAGACTATTTATTCTAATTCGGCGTAACTGACAACAAATATGGGCACCGTCAGGTTTTTCAGAAACTCCACGCGCTTGTTCCGGTATCACGTACCGACAGAGTTTGTCGTGCTGGCTGTGCTCGAGTTTTTGGCGCTGGTGGTCTCGTTGTATCTGGCGCTGGAGCTCCGTTTTGGCGGTCCCGGCTGGCAGGCCTATTTCGGCTCCTTTACCATGAAAGCGGTGCTCTACGCCGTGGTGATGCAGCTCAGCTTGATAGCCTTTGGCGTTTACCAGCGACAGGCGGGACGTTTTGCCGACGTGCTGATGTTGCGAATCGCCAGCGGCCTGTTGCTGGGACTGATCCCTTTGGGGCTGAGCTATTATATTGCGCCCCAGTTTTTTCTTGGTCGCGGCGTTCTTGCGCTGACGGTGTTCAACAGCTTTGTGCTGATCTCGATCATTCGCCTGTTCTTCCGCCGGGTCGTCAAAGAACGCAACATGTGGACGCGCGTGCTGGTGCTGGGCGCGGGCAACAAGGCGCTTCTGATCAAGCAGGCCCAGCAATCCGGTGAGCTGAAGGGAATCAACATTCTCGGTTTTGTATTCATCAAGGGCGATAAACAGTTAGAGCCGTTGCCGGGTCAGATTGCGCTGAATGAACCGTTGGTGAAGTTTGTCGAGCATCATGACATTGATGAAATTGTGCTGGCGATGGATGACCGCCGCGATGCCGGGTTGCCCGCCAAGGACTTGCTCGATTGCAAAATGAGCGGGATTGATATTCTGGATTTGCTGACTTTTTTCGAGCGGCGCACCTTCAAGATTCGACTGGATCTGATGTACCCCAGTTGGCTTTACCTTTCGGATGGTTTCCATGAAAGCACGATTCGTCGCGTTGGCAAGCGGCTCTTCGACATTGGGGTTGTAACGGCTTTGATTGCGCCTTCCTTGCCACTGATGTTGCTGACAGCATTGGCGATATTTGTTGAAAGCGGCTTTCGTGGCTCGGTGATTTACAGCCAGACCCGGGTCAAGCAGGATGGATATCATTTTCAGATATACAAATTCCGCAGCATGATTGAAGATGCGGAAAAAGACGGCGTGGCGCGCTGGGCGTCGAAAAATGATGACCGCATCACGCGCGTGGGCCGTATCATACGAAAAATCCGGTTTGATGAACTGCCCCAGTTGTTCAATATTCTGAAAGGCGATATGAGTTTTGTCGGTCCGCGTCCGGAACGTCCGGAGTTTGTCGCCAAACTGGCGGACAAGATTCCGTTTTATGAAGAACGGCACCGGGTCAAACCGGGACTGACCGGCTGGGCGCAGATACGCTATCCCTATGGCGATACAGAGGAAGACAGTTTGCAAAAGCTGCAATATGATCTTTATTACGTAAAAAATTTCAATATCTTCCTGGATATCCTGATTCTGCTGCAAACAGCAGAAGTGGTATTGATGAGCAAGGGCGCGCGTTAGCGGGTTGTCGAAAAAACTTCATGCGGCGCGGTACGGCGATAAAACCCGGCTCAAAATATTCATTATATTTGTGCTAACTGCGTTTTTTCACTGGATTTTGCCTTGTCCCGCGCACGGTTGAGACTGTTGCAACAGCCTGCCAGCGATAGACCTGATTCAGGAAGCGTGTCTTGCAGAGCGGACACACGGTGTTTTGCGTATAATCTCTGCGTAGTCAGGCTGCAAGCCTGCATGCCGGTTGACAGGAGACAACCCGTGACTTCATACAATGCCCCAAAGGGTGGATACGCAACGATACTGATCTTGCTCATTGGACTCATGATGGCTGCCTGTGAAGGCAGGGATATTGCCGCGGTTGGCGCAGGCGGGATGACGCTGAGCTGGAAAGCGCCGGTTGAGCGTTCAGACGGGTCAGCGCTGAAACCAAACGAGATTGCCGCATACCGAATTTACTATAGTAAAACCAAGGGACAATACCGCTACGCTGATTCGTTTCGTATTGACAGCCGCGGCGGCACTGTAGACAGCGCCTCCATTCCCGCGAACCTGCTTGGCGCGAGCCGGTATTATTTGGTTATGACCACGGTTGATGCTGATGGTCGCGAGAGTGTTTTTTCCAGCCCGCCGCTGGAAATACCCTGAGTCTGCGCTTGCTTCCGCTGCGATTTTATTACACAAGCAGTTGGCGTAACAGGGTTGGTTATTGCTCGTTGTTTTCCACCATGCGCGCTTTTGTGAATGATATGAGTACAGTTGTCGAGTTTTGTTTGAGCGTAGATGTTTTCGTCATGATATGCCGCCGCCCTGATGTTAATATTGTGTTGTCCTGCCGGATGAATACCGTATGACGGCTGGCGCGCTGACCTATGCTCTGGCGGCGCTGGCGTATGGGTTCTTCACGCTGTTGTTGATATTCAGCTGGCGTTCCAGTCAGTTCGGCAGAGCATTCACGCTTGTTATCGGCGCCAGCACGCTGTGGGCGGTTTCTGCTGTCTTGATCGCCATGGATAACACCAGCAGCACGGGTTTGTATCAGTCACTCGAGCTGGTGCGCTACATCGTTTGGTATGTCTTTCTGCTGCAGATTTTTATCCATGCGGAAGGCGAGTCGCAGGGGTTCCGCTATTTTGGACGCAAGGCGTTGTGGTACAGCGTTGGATTTGCAGCCCTTTTGCTGCTGGATAATCTGTTCGGTCTGACCGGTTCGGCGGTGCTGGGGTTGATCGGCAGAATCCTGCTGGCGCTGATCGGGCTGGCCATTATCGAACAACTATACCGCAACTTCACGCCAGGGCATCGTTGGATCGCGAAATATCTGTTTATCGGGCTGGGCGGGGTATTTGCCTACGATTTCTATATGTATTCCAATGCGCTGCTGTTCGGTGGCGTAGACAAGACCTTGTGGCAGGCGAGGGGGATATTGCATGCGGCGATTGTTCCCCTGCTGGCTGTTTCGGTGGCGCGAAACAAGGACTGGTCGCTGAAAGTCTTCGTTTCCCGCGATATTGTGCTGCACAGCACCGCTATACTGGGTGGTGGCGTGTATCTGTTGTTTATGGCGGTCGCCGGGTATTACCTTCGTGAATATGGCGGCGACTGGGGAAGAATCGGGCAGGTGGTGTTCCTGTCGCTGGCGCTGGGTATGCTCGCGGCAATATTGCTGTCTGATCAGATTAAAGCGCAACTCAAGGTGTTCCTCGCCAAGCACTTTTACGCAAACAAGTACGACTACCGGCAGGAATGGTTGCAGTTGACGGACGATCTGAGCAGCGCGGTGCACGCAGACGACAAGATGGGGGCGGCAATTGAAGCGCTCGCCAGAATGGTCGACGCCAAAGCCGGTATGCTGTGGTTGCAGAATGAGGAAGGTGACTTTGTCAATCTCGCCTGCTGGCGCTTGCCGCACAGTCGTCATGTGCTGAAAAGCGATACTGCGTTGCCGCAATTTCTTTCACAAACCGCGTATGTGATCAATCTCAGGGAACTGGAAAGCCATCATTATGAGTATACCGGCCTGGTGCTGCCTGAATGTATTGCACAGTTGCATCAGGCATGGCTGATTGTTCCCCTGTTCGGTCTGGAAGCCTTGCAGGGTTTTATTGTGCTGGCGGAGCCATTGCTGGAAAGGGAAATCAACTGGGAGGACCGCGATTTGCTGAAAGCTGCGGCGCGCCAGATTGCCAATCACCTGGCTGTGATCATTACCTCCGATCGCCTGTCGGAAGCCAGACAGTTTGAAGTGTTTTCCAGACTGTCGGCGTACATGGTGCATGATATGAAAAATATCGCCTCCGAGCTGGAAATGGTGGCGAAAAATGCCGGCAAGCATGCCGCTAATCCCGAGTTTGTGCAGGATGCGTTTGAAACCGTTGATAATGCCGCCGGCGGCATCAAGCGCCTGTTGCAGCAACTGCGCAGCAAACGCGCCGAGGATGAAAAAGCGGTCAGGTTTAACCTGAAAGCGCTGCTCCAGCAGGTGGTGGCCGGCAGACAGGCTGTGCAGCCTGCCCCGAAGCTGGATGAAGATTGTCAGGATTGCGACATAGTTGCGCCAAGAGAGCGCCTGGCCAATGTTGTATCGCACCTGATTGAAAACGCCCAGCAGGCGACCGCCGATGATGGCCGGGTGACAGTCAGGCTGCGGCAGGAGAGCGACATGAATGTTGTGGAAATTATCGATAACGGCTGCGGCATGGATGAAGACTTTATTCGCAACCGGCTTTTCAAGCCGTTTGACACCACCAAGGGCAATGCGGGCATGGGCATTGGCATGTATGAAAGCCGTGATTTCATTCGCCAGCTGGGTGGTGAAATCGTCGTCACCAGTCAACCAGGTGAAGGCGCGAGCGTGCAATTGCATATTCCGGTGGATGCCGCCGCCGACAAGGCTATTAAAAATTCATCGCACACTGGCAAACAGGCCGGGAAATTTGCTTAACTCCTCCCATGTCAGATAAAAAACTCAGACCCCTGCTGGTGGTTGAAGATAACAAGGGGCTGCAAAAGCAGCTAAAATGGGCGTTTGAAGGCTACCAGGTGCACATCGCCGGTGATCGTGAAACGGCGCTCGACCTGTTGCAGCAACATCAACCCGCCGTGGTCACGCTGGATCTGGGGTTGCCGCCGGATTCCGCCAACGCCAGCGAGGGCATGCAGGCCCTGCAGGAAATATTGCAACGGGCGCCGCACAGTAAAGTGATTGTCGTTACCGGCAATGATGACCATGACAATGCGCTCAGGGCGATTTCGCTCGGCGCCTACGATTTCTACCAGAAACCGGTCGACCCGGAAATGTTAAGCCTGATCGTTGACCGCGCCTACGCCCTGTATGAGCTGGAGCAGGAAAACCGGCAACTGGCTGCGCAGCAGGTGCAGTCTCCCCTGGACGGCATTATTGGCGCCAGCGCATCCATGCTGGACGCATGCCGGTTGGTCGAAAAGGTGGGGCCGTCCGACGCCACTACACTGGTGCTGGGTGAAAGCGGCACCGGCAAGGAATTGTTTGCGCGCGCGCTGCACAATCTCAGCACACGCAGGGACAAGCCATTTGTGGCGCTGAACTGCGCCGCCATTCCCGAAAACCTGCTCGAAAGCGAGCTGTTCGGCTATGAAAAAGGCGCTTTTACCGGTGCGGTCAAACAAACGCCGGGCAAGATAGAGTCCGCCCAAGGCGGCACTTTTTTCCTTGATGAAATAGGCGATATGCCGATGTCGCTGCAGGCCAAAATGCTGCGCTTTTTGCAGGAGCGGGTTACCGAGCGACTCGGTGGACGCGCGCCGATTGAAGTCGATGTGCGTATTATCTGCGCCACGCACCGGAACTTGAAGCAGTTGATCGAACAGGGCGCATTTCGAGAAGACCTGTATTTTCGCATCAGCGAAATTGTGATTACCATTCCGCCCCTGCGCGAACGCGAAGGTGACAAGATTCTGCTGGCGCAGGCCATGCTGGAGCGCTACAACGAAAAACACGGCGGCAAAATTGTCGGATTTACCGAATCCGCCAGAAAAGCCGTGGACAGCTATCCCTGGCCGGGCAATGTGCGCGAACTGGAAAACCGCGTCAAACGCGCCATCGTGCTGGCGGAAGGGAAATATATTTCCGCGGCGGATTTGGGTTTTGAAGATGAAATCGAAGCCCGGTCGCTGGATCTGCGCGCCGCGCGTGAAGCTGTTGAGCGTGAAATGATTTTGCGCGCGCTGCGGCTGCATGACAACAATGTTTCGCATGCTGCGGCGGCGCTCGGCATCAGCCGCCCTTCGTTATACAACCTGGCGAAAAAACTGGGCATGCCCGAACTCGGCAGGCAGTAATGCTGACCACCGTGCTCTATACATGGCGCATCGCGCTGATGGTATTTGTCGGCCTGATATTGCTGTTGTTGGCGGCCAATTACCCAACGCTTGCCTATCTCGCCAGTCTCTGGGATATCAACAATAACGGTCCATATGCGCACGGTTATCTGGTGCTGGCCATCAGTCTTTATCTGGTTTACGAGCGGCGCGCGCAACTGCGCCAGTTGACGCCCTGCATCAGCCTGTGGGGCGGCGCAGCGGTGTTTGCCGTTTCGCTGGTGAATCTGGCCGCCATGCTGGTTACTGTGCAGCTGATCCAGGCGGTCGCTCTGTTATTGCTGGCGTTGTCATTAAGCGGGTTTGTATTCGGCTGGCGGGTGACAAAACAGTTACTGTTTCCGATTCTGTTTGTCGCCTATGCCTTGCCAGTCTGGTTTCCCCTGTCGCCTTACCTGCAGCAGATTACCGCCGACGCCTCTTTCTGGTTTATCCGGTTGATGGATGCGCCGGCCTGGCTGGATGACAATATTATTGTGCTGCCATCTGGTTCGCTTTCGGTTGAGCGCGCCTGCGCCGGCCTGAATTACCTGCTCGCGGCGCTGACCCTGAGTACGCTGTATGCCTATCTGAACTACACCGGCTGGCGAGCGCGTCTGCTGGTTGTGCTGATTGCCGCAATGATGGCGGTGGCATCAAACATTACCCGCGTCGCCATCATTGTCTATCTGGCGTATGTCACTGACATGCAGCACCCCTGGGTGCAGGATCATCTCGCGCTGGGCTGGATGTTGTTCGCGGCGCTGACCACCTTGTTGCTGTTGCTTGACTGGTGGTTGCATCGCGGGCGGACTGGGACTGTGGCCGTGGAAAAGGATGGCGCCAGGCAGGTAGCCGGTTATTGTGATGCAGGTGTTTTTCCCTTGTTGGCAGTGCTGCTGGTGGCGCTTGTGTTGCTGTCGCCGCTGGCGCTGATTGCGCAGCCGTTCCGTCAGCCTGACGCAGGGCCGGCAGGTGGGGGTTTGCCCGCATCGCTGGGGAGTTGGCAAGCTGTTGCCGCCAGCGACGCATGGTCGCCGCAATATGCCGGCGCGGTGGGGTTTGAACAGGTTTATAGGCGCGACCGTGAGCAAATTACGCTATATTTGGGGTATTACCCTGCCCAACAGCAGGGGCGGGAACTGATTAACGACCTCAATCGTGTCTATAAACCGACCGTTTGGCGGAAAACAAACCGCCAAGCGATTGATTATGTTATCAATAGCATCCCGCTCCGGGAACAATTACTGGTCGATGCGCAGGGCAACCGCCTGACCATCTGGTACTGGTACGAAGTGGCGGCTGTGCGCACCACAAGCGATGTCATCGCCAAGCTGTTGCAGGCCTATGGCGTTGTGACAGGCAGGCGTCAGGCGGCGGTGTTTGCGATTGCATCGCGGCAACCGGATATAGATGAGGCGCGTCGTGTGCTGCGTGATTTTATACGACAAACGGGTGAGGAAACATTGCACATGGATTCACTTCTGAACAGGGAATAATGTGGTTTCTGATGACAAACTTTTAACAAATGTAAAATTTGCCCGCGGCACAAAGACGG
The DNA here is from genome assembly GCA_026995045.1 of Gammaproteobacteria bacterium. Lineage (GTDB taxonomy): Bacteria > Pseudomonadota > Gammaproteobacteria > SZUA-229 > SZUA-229 > S139-92. The sequence continues at coordinate 22,407 of JALWPK010000148.1, forward strand.
GCTGATACTATTATTCGTCTAACCTGACATGACTGAATGCGATAAAAATGCATGAAACCTTACTCCTAATCCGCAGTTACCTGCATGGTATCTGGCAGTATCGCTGGTCGGCGCTGTTAATCAGCTGGGTGGTCGCCCTGGTTGGCTGGTTGGTCGTGTATGCCATTCCGGATCAGTACACATCAAAAACCGTGATGCATGTTGATACGAAATCAATCATGCAGCCCTTGCTGAAAGGCTTGTCGGTAGAGTCCGATGTTGAATCCGGTCTGAGCGTAATGACCAAGGTGTTGCTCAGTCGGGAGAGTCTTGAGGAAGTCGTGCGTGAGACGGATATGGATTTGCAGGCGCAAACACCGGGCAGTGTCGCTGCGCTCATTGATGAACTGGCTAATGATATTGAATTGACAGTCAATTCTCCCAGGAAAAAGAAAAATACGGGTGGCGGTCTCTATGAGATCAGTTATACCAATGAATCCCCTCAACTTGCTTACCAGGTGGTGTCAAAACTGTTGAACATCATGATTGAAAGCACGTTGAGCACAACCCGCGCCGATACTGCGCAGGCGCAGAAGTTCATCAACGAGCAAATCAAAAAATATGAAGCGCGGCTGGTGGAAGCGGAAGAAGCGCTGGCCAGATTCAAGCGCGAAAACATCGGTCTGATGCCGGATGAAAGCGGCGGCTATTATCAGCGCCTGCAGCGTGCGCAGGCTGAACTCGACGCAACGCGTTCCGAAATCGAGCTGGCCCGGCGCAAACTGAGTCAATTGAAGAAACAACTGGCCGGCGAAGCGCCATTGCTTGATAACAATGCCTACGGCGCGCCGCGCGCCCGAAAACTCAAACAATACCGGGAAGAATTACAGAATTTACTGTCGCGGTATACCGAACAGCACCCGGATGTCAGGGCTTTGCAGGAAGCCATAGAAGTGCTGGAATCGGGTGGCGATGTCACTCTGGATACCTCTGAAACATCCGGTAATTCACAAACGACGCTGGAATTTAATCCGGTGTATCAGGATATCAAAAGCGAGATAGTCAAGACCACGGTGGAAATCGAGGCCTTACAACTCAAAGCTGCCGAGCAGGCGAAAACGGTCAAGCGCCTGAAGGAATCAGTTAACATCATTCCGGAAGTTGAAGCGCAACTGGCCAAATTGAATCGTGATTATGAAATCACACGGGGGCGTTACCTGAGTTTTGTAGAGCGCCGTGAATCCGCCAGCCTGGCGCAGCAGGTGGGTCAGAGCGGCAGTGATATCAGTTTCCGGATTATCGAGCCGCCGCGTGTGCCGAAGGAGCCTTCCGCGCCGAACCGGTTGCTGTTTTTACTCGGCGTACTGGTGGTTGCGATGGCGGCCGGGCTGGGCTGGGGATTCCTGCGCTATCTATTGCAGCCGACATTCATCGACACCAGCCAGATCCGAGAGAAGATTGATTTGCCGGTGCTGGGATCCGTCAGTCTGTTTTTGACGCCTGAGCACAGAAAACGCCGGCGCGTCCAGCTGGCGACATTTGTGATGTCGGTGCTATTACTGGTGGTTGCATTTGGCGGTGTGGTTGCATTCAAGGATCATGGGTCGCATCTGGTGCAGAAAATAATCGGGAAACAGGCATAAGCATGGCGACTGAAAGGAAAAGCAAGAAGGCGACAATCTCAATGCTGGTGGAGGCGAGTGAAAAAAACTCTGCGCCGGCTGGAGCCGCCATGCCTCCCGTACTGGGTGAAGAGCAGGTCGTCAGGGCTGAGCCAGCGCAGCCGACCGCCGTGCGGCGGGAGCGTCAGGCCGACCAGGATAATAATGACATTACCATCCTGCCGGTGTTGCGAAACAACAATATGCTAGTACCCGGCTCGGCGCTGGGTCAGTCATTTCAGGATGAATACCGCCGTATCAAGCGACCCTTGTTATCCAATGCGGTTGGCCGTTCATCCAGTCTGGTCGACAAAGGCAATTTGATCATGGTGACCAGTTCAATGCCGGGTGAGGGCAAGTCTTTTACGGCAACCAATCTGGCTCTGTCCATCGCGCGCGAAAAAGATGTCACCGTCCTGTTGATCGATTGCGATGTCGCCAGACGTGGCGTCAGCCGTTTGCTCGGCATCGAAGATCGTCCCGGCCTGGTCGACCTGGTTGATAACGATGAACTCACCGTTGCTGATGTGCTGCTGACAACCGATATCCCCAATTTTCGTGTCCTGGCTGCCGGCAGTCATTATGATTATGTCACCGAGCTGCTCGCCAGTAATCGCATGGCGTCACTGGTGGATGAGATTGCGGCGCGCTATCCTGACCGCATCATTATTTTCGACAGCCCGCCCTTACTGGCGACGCCGGAAACCCAGGTGCTGGCTACGCTGGTCGGGCAGGTCGTGTTTGTTATCGAGACAGGCAAAACGCCACAGTCCGTGGTGGAAGATGCGCTGGAACAACTGCCCGAAGACAAGGCGATTGGCATTGTGCTGAACAAGAACGAGGGCGCTTCCGGCAAATCGGGTTATTACTACGGTTATTACGGATCGGAGCATTCTGATTCCAGCAAAAGCTAGACAATGACTGATGGATATAGTCAACGCCATGACGGTCGATGTGGAGGATTATTTTCAGGTCTCCGCCTTCGCCAACAGTATCAAGCCGGAAGACTGGTCAAGCCACAGCTTGCGGGTTGAGCGCAATACTCATCAACTGCTCGACCTGTTCGATGACAATGAAGTGAAATGCACCTTTTTCTGCCTGGGCTGGGTGGCCGAGCGCACACCGGCGTTGATTGCAGAAATCCAACAACGTGGTCATGAGGTCGCCTGTCATGGCTACAGCCATCAGCTGATTTATAACCAGACGCCAGAAGTGTTTCGTGAGGAAACGCTGCGCGCCAAACAGATTCTGGAAGACATTGTGGCGCGGCCGGTGCGCGGTTACCGCGCCGCCAGCTATTCCATCACCCGGCGCTCGCTGTGGGCGCTGGATATTCTGGCGGAAGCGGGTTTTGAGTACGATTCCAGCATCTTTCCTGTCCGCCATGACCGCTATGGCATCCCCGACAGCCCGGAATACCCCTATGAACTTACCACCCCGGCTGGTCATAAGCTGGTCGAGTTTCCGTTGTCGACTGCAAAATATGCAGGCTACAAACTGCCCATTGCAGGCGGCGGCTATTTTAGGCTGTATCCCTACTGGTTGAGCCGCGCCGGTTTGCGGCAGATCAACCGCAAGCAGAAGGCGTTCATTTTTTACCTGCACCCCTGGGAAATTGACCCGCAACAGCCGCGCATTGAGGCCGGCTGGTTTTCGCGATTCCGCCACTACAACAATCTGCACAAATGCGAGACGCGCCTGCAGCAGTTGATGACAGACTTCCGTTTCAGCACCGTGGAGCATATATTGCAGTCACAGGGATTGCTGGCGGCCTGATACAATCCATCAGCAAGCATTCCCGTTACCGCTGGCAGGCACACATCACATCAAACATGACTGGCGCGACTGTCGAGATACAAGCTGTTGAGGACTGGCGACGACTGCAGTCGTCATGGCTGGATTTGCAACAACGCGCCGATTGCAGTTATTTTCAGACCTGGGGCTGGATGGATGCCTGGCTGAAAGTTGTGCAGCCGCCACATGCCGTCAGGCTGCTGTCAGTGCATCATGGCGAGCGCATCATCGGGCTGGCGATATTGGCGCCCGCGCGCCTGACACGGCGGCGCATCGTTCGCTCCCGCGCCCTGTTTTTGAATGAATACCCGTTGTCCGGCAACAATATGGTAATCGAATACAACGGCATTCTGGCCGAGCGGGGATGCGAGCAGCAGGTATATGCGCAGGCGCTGTCCGCATTGTCCGAACAGTTCCCCGAGTATGAGGAATTCATGTTTGGCGCCGTTGCAAACCGTGAACAGGCCTGGCTGCAACAGGCGCTCCCCGGTCGTTTGCAGTTACTGTGCGATGATCAGTCGCATTGCTATCAGGCCGCCCTGGATTTCGACCCGCCAACGCTGGATGGTTATCTGAGCGCGCTCAGCCGCAATACCCGCGAACAAATCCGGCGCAGCAAGCGCCTGTATGAGAGCGAGGGCGAATTGCGGCTGCAAGCCGCCGCCAGTGTTGAACAGGCGCTGGACTGGCTGGACACGCTGAAATCCCTGCACCAGCCGCGCTGGCAGGCAAAAGGCCAGCGCGGCGCATTTGCCAATCCGCGCTGGGAAAACATGCAGCGCGAGCTGATTCGCCAGCGCTTTGCCGCCGGTGAGATGCAACTGTTGCAGTTGCGTTGTGGTGAGCAGGTTATCGCCTGCCTGTTCAACTATATCTGGCGCGGCCGCGTGTATGTGTTGCAGATGGGGTTTCGCTATGAGGATGACAACCGCATCAAACCAGGTTATCTGGCGCATGCGCTGGCGATTGTGCATAACCGGCAGCAGGGTCATGACCTGTATGATTTCATGCACGGCGAAGCGCGTTACAAGCAATCCCTGAGTAACCGGCGGGAAACCCTGCACTGGCTGAGGCTGCAACGGCCAAAATGGAAATTTCGCTTTGAAAACACCGCTGTCGCTTCGGTCAGACGACTGCGAAACAACACGGGAGGCTGATTCAGGACAGGCGTTGCAACAGCACCTGCGCCTGTGTGCGGCTGGTGAAGCGCGGGTGCTTGTCAAGCAGCTCGCGCAACACCTGTCTGGCCTGAACAGTGAGGCCGTTTTCCGCCAGCGCCAGCGCATGATGGTACTGGATGTCCGGGTTGTCCGGCAGCACCTGCAGCGCCTGCTCAATCAAACGCAGGCCTTTTTCCGCATAGCCCTGCCGGGTTAGCAACCAGCCGTAGGTGTCGAGCACACCTGCATCCTCCGGCAGCAGGCGATAAGCCTGTTCGGCATAATCAATCGCTTTCGGGTCATTGTTCAAGGCGTACAGCCAGGCCAGATTGTTCAGCACCGAGCCATTCCCGGGCGCCATTTTCAGCAGCGTTTCAAACTGCTTCACAGCTTGGTGATTGCGCCCGGCTTGCTGGTAATAGTTGGCCAGCTGAAAGCGAATGCGAACGTCATCCGGATGTTGCTCCAGCCATTGCAGCAACAGGGCGCCTGCGTTTGTCTTGCCTGCGCGATGAGCTGCGTGGAACCGCTTTAGCAGCAGTTGCGGGTCCTGCTGGTATTGCCAGGCGCGATTGTATTGTGTCAGCGCCTGTTCAAACTGTTGCAAACGCATTTTTGTATTGCCTGCCTGCAGATAACCAATAGCCGATTCCGGCGCCAGCTGTTGCAACTTGTGGGCAAGGCGCAGGCTGGCGCCGGTGTTGCCCGCGAGCAGTTCCAGATCAGCCAGCAGGCTGATGGCAGTAATATTATCCGGTTGTTGCTGTAGCGTGCTGTCGAGCAGCATGCGTGCTTTTTTCAGGTTGCCTTTGAGCAGGTTCGCCCTCGCCAGCAAAATCTGTACAGGGAGTGTCTCGCGGCCTTGCGCGGCAAGTTTGTTAAGTGTGAGGATGGCGTCGTCATAGTTTTGCTGGGCGATCAGCAGTTTGCCCTGTTCCAGCAACAGCTCGGGTTCGGCCGGGGCGATATCCAGCGCCTGCTTCAGATACAGCGCCGCCTTGTCGGGTTCGCCCTTGCGCAGGTAGTAACGCGCCAGCACCAGACGCGACTGGTAATGGTTGCTGTCCGCCTTACGCGCCTGGTGCAGCCATTTGAGCAGGTTTTTGCTGTCGCCTTCGCGAGCGGCCAGTTCGGCCATGCCCATCAGCGCAGGCGCATAATCCGCCTGTTGCTTCAGCGCCAGACGGTATTGCTCTTCGGCCTTGCCGGTTTTGCCCTGGCTGGCGTAGATGCTGCCCAGCATGTTGCGCAACTCGGCGCTGTCTGTTTGCGCCAGCAGGCGATTGACCAGTGCGATGGCGGCGTCGGTCTGGCCTGATTTGAGGTAAGCGTCAACCCGGATTTTATCGGCTGCGAGCTTGTCGCCTCCGTGTTTTTCAAATTGCACCACGGTATTCAGCGCCTGCGGGATTTTGCCGGCGCGAACCTGGGCAATGGCCAGTTGCCGATACAGGCTGGCGTTATCCGGCTCCGCCTGGATGGCGCGCTGGATGGCCTGCAGGCCGGCGCGGGCATTGCCCAGCGCCAGTTCGGCCTGGCTGGCGAGCACCAGCGCATCGCGGTCGTCCGGGTTGGTCTGCAGTACTGCGCGCAGTTGCTGGCGCGCCAGTTGGGGTTGCCGGGTGGCCAGATAGGTTTGCGCCAGCAGCTTGCGGGTTGCGGTGTCTGCATGCTGGTTTTCCAGATACCGGTTCAGATGCAGGATGGCCTGCTGGTAATCTTTCAGTGCAAACTTGATTCTGCCCAGCAATTGATGTGAACGGTTGTGGTCTGGCGCCATTTCCAGCAATACGCGGACGTGCTCTTCCGCGCGATCGAAATCCCCCGCGTTGAAGGCCAATAGCGCCAGCAAAAAGTTGGCTTCGGCATCGCGCTTGTGCTGTTTGATGACAGGTTGCAAGACGCCTCGCGCTTCATCGAAGCGTTGCTGAATCATCAGCAGCCGGGCGAGGCCGAGGCGGGCGCGGCGGCTGTGACCGGTCACCAGTCTGGCGGGTTCTTTGGCGATAATTCTGCGATAGGCGGCCTCTGCAGCCTGATATTGCTTGCCGAGCAACGCCTGTGAGGCGGACAGCAATAATAATTCCACATCGTCCGGGTACAGCGCCAGGGCGCGATCGAGCGTCCGGCGCGCATCGCCGGATTCGATGCCGGCTATCTGGAACATGGCGGTGGCGCGCAACACCTGCGGTGCGTCAGCGCGTTGCTGTTCGCTTTGCCGGAGGCTGCTGACAGCCTTGTCTGTTTCGCCCAGACTGGCCTGCGCCAGCGCGCGCAGCGCAGTGGCCTCAGCGATGGCTTGCCGCCGCCAGTTTTGTTCGGGGCTGACCTCGTCCAGCAGTTTGCGGTATTCCTGCCGCGCGATGTATATCCGCGCGAGGCCGGTTTTGACCTGTTGGGGATCCCAGCCAGCCTGCAAGGCGCGGCGCAGTTCTTTTTCGGCTCCCGCCAGGTCGCCAGCCTGCAGGCTGATGACGCCGAGCAGGTAGCGCGCCTCGGCGTTTTCCGGGTTGGCTTTGAGAATGTTGCGCAATTCGATGCCGGCGGCCAGTAATTGTCCCTGATCGGCGTAGCGTTTGGCTTGCTGCAGCATTTTCTGTTCATCGACAGTGTCCGGACTGCAACCGGCCAATGCCATGCTAATGGCGAAAAGTATGGCGCACAGTACTGTGGCTGGCCTGGCGGCGCAGCGCATGAGGCGATGAATCAGGTGGTTGAGAATCAAGGCAAGTCTGGCGTCAGTTAATGAAATGAAGCGTTGTGTTTACGAAAGCGCGTTATTTATCGCACGGTATCGCTCAAGTATAGCGATAAAAGAAGGACGGCGTATCTGTGATGGTCAGCCATTTGGCGCCTTTGATGCGCTTTTGGCGCGCCGGGTCAGCTTATGAAAGCAATCCGCGCGCATTTTCCACCCAACTGCAGTAGCGTACAAAATTGCTGAAATCAGCCGGCAGCGGCAGGCGAGGGATGCGGTACATCGCATCGGGTGTGTGCGGCCTGCGCCTAACCTGATCCGCGGTGGTGGAAACGGCGCCGAGATAGCCGTTGTTTTTCAGAAAGGAAATTTCACGCTCGCCAAAATCGCTGGCGCGGCCGTTGGGGTAACAGAACAGTTTCAAGGGCGATTGCAAATGTGATTTGAGCACACGCCATGATTCGGATACCTGGTGCTGCATGCTGGCTGTGTCCATGTTGGACAGAATGCGGTGGCTGACAGAATGCGGGGCAAAGCGGATGCCCTGTTGCTCCAGCTTGCGGGCGTCATCCCAATGCATGGCGCGGTAGGCGGGTGGCGGGGTTGGCGGCAATTCAAGTTGCGCGGCCTCTGCGAGTTGCTGGATGGTGGCGTCCAGCTGGTTCATGGGCAGGCTTTTCATTGCCGTGACCACTGCGCGTCGCAGGCGGGTTCTGTCCAGGCTGCTTCGTTCGGTTATGCCCAGTTGCCGCACCGCCGGTGTGGATTGCATGGTTTCCGGATTGGTTTGCTCGAACAGCCATGAAACCTGCGCATCCCAGGGCCAGAGTGTTTGATCGAGCAGGCCGGTGATGACAAAAAAGGTCAGCGGGCAATCGAATTCGGCAAAGACCGGCGCGATGACTTCCGCCTGGTCGGCATAGCCGTCATCCATGGTGAAGACCACCGATTTGGCTGGCAACTGGCGCAGATCGGGATAGGCCTGAATCAATTGCTGCAGCGACAACAAATAGTAGTTGTGTGCGCGCAGGTGGCCCAGGCAACGGCGCAGGTGTTGCGTGTAGTTGTCGCTTTCCACAACCCGGTTGTCGGCTGTGCGGTGCAGCATGAACACCGGGATAGCAGGCGGCAGCAAGCGTCTGGCGACAGCAGTCACTGGCTGACTGGTAAGCGCGGGCAGCAACCATTTTTTCAACAGCGGTTTCACCACGGGCTGTTCCTGTTTGCGGGCCTGCCGTCAGGGCAGGTTGCGGACAATTGGCGGGCCCAGCACCTTGCTGGCCCAGACCGGCAGTTGTTGCCAGAGGCGTATGGCCAGCGCGTATTTGGGGTTGTCCGGATTGAGTTTCGGCGGTTCTGCGCCAGCAGGCAGCCAGTAGTGCCAGTAACAGGGCCGGGGTTGCGCGCCCCACTGTTGTTTGAATCGGTAAGTGCCTGCATCTTTGCTTGAACGTCCAAAATCAAAAAAACGGCAGCCGCTGCGGGTGGCCAGTTTCAATACTTCCCAGTACAGCAACATGTTGATGCTGAGGTGGTTTACATCCCTTATAGTGGATGCCCACGGAATTTCCATGCGATCGCCATGTGCGAGCAAAAACGCGGCGGCGACAGGGCGATTCTCAAGCCGGACAACGACGATGTTGCTCTGCTGCGGGAAGGTTTGGAGAATTTGCTCGAAAAACCGGCGACTGTAAACCGGCGTACCCAAATCTCGCATATTTCGCGCAAACACGGTGTAAAAATCCCGTAAACAATTGTGAGCGCCTGTCAGCACCTGAGGCGATTCGCGCTGCGCTCGCCGGATTTGCGCGCGCAGTTTGGAGCCGAAGTCTTGCCACAATATGGCGTCATCTTCGGGCAAGGGCAGAATCATGTTGACCTTGTCGGTGCGCGCGGGCATGCCGCTGCGCGCAATATCGTCGCGGTATTCAATATGACTGAGCCCGAGCTCAGCGGCCTGCCGGTTGGCGGCGTCGATCAGTTGTTGTTCTATTTCCGGGCTGTCAGCGATGGCGCCGCCGTAGTTGAAATACGGCATGGACACCATGAAATCGCCAAACAGGCGGCTGTTGAGGCGAATCAGCGGCAATACTCCGTGGACGTCGCCGTTGCTGTCTGTCGCCATGAAGTAGTACGCCTGATGACCAAACACATCGCCAATGAGCTTTTTCCATTCGACAAGATGATAAATGGAAGCCGCCGGGTGGGCGTTTACATAGGCATTCCATGCTGTGTCCTGGTGATCGTGCAATCCTGTGGTCAATGTCGCTGCAGCTGGCGCGCTGTTTTTGTAACGGATATTCCCGGATTGGGAGGTGGGCGTGGCGGGGCTTTCAAAATAGCCCAGTATTTGTTGCCTGGTTTCAGTGAGTTTGCTTTTTAACTGTTTGACCTGCGCGGACTGCTGTTTCATTTTTGCCAGCAGCTGGTCAACCGGCTGATTGCCGCCACGCGCCTGGCCGATCTGACGGGACAGTTTCTTGCTTTGTCGTTGGGCGGATTTCAGTTGCTCACGCAAAGTCGCGTGTTGGCGCTGTAAAGCAGTGAGCGCTTGCGGCGCTTTGTCTGCAGTCGCGTTCCATTTCAGGTAACTTTTGAGCGGGTCGGCGAGAATCGCCTGCCGCTGCTGGTCATTCAGTTGCATCATGTTCTATAACCAGCCTGACAGCCGCGCCAGAAAGGCGGTTTTGTCTGCAGCAATGTCTTCATGGACGCCAATTCTGTGCAGGCTGTGCACCGGAGTGTCCAGCGTGTTCCAGCCGGACTGCGTGGTGACAGCGCCTTCATAGGTTTGCCCGACCAGTCGCAGGGCCTCGTCGCACAGGTCGCCGTTGGGATAGCAGAAAGTGGTGACAGGGTTACCGATGTGCTGTTCGATGGTTGATTTGCTGTGGAGGATTTCATGTTGCAACTGTTCATGATCCAGTTGGGCGTTCAGGCGCACATGACGGCAGGTATGGCTGCCCATGCTGATCAGGCCGGAATCCACCATGGTTTGAATCTGCTCCCAGTTCAGCAGCGCGGCTGGTTGTTCGGGGTATTGTATCTCCAGCCGGGTTTCTGTTTCGGTGATGCGCTGGTGAATCTCGCTGTCAGGCAATGCCTTGACTTTGGCGATAGTGGCGGATATTTGTTCGGCAGTGGGAGCGCTTTGATTGAATTGATGCGGCAGCCATTGCAGGGCAGGGTGTTGTGCATGCTGAGGATATTGCGTTGCCACTGCAGCGATGAGCCGGGCCAGGCGCTCTGGCCAGAATACATTGTCTGTCCCCATCATGTCCGAGACCAGAAAGATGGTGGCGGGAATATTGTTTTGCTGTAAAACAGGAAATGCGAACTCATAATTGTCCGCCCATCCGTCATCAAATGTGATGGCGCAGGCCTTGTGTGGCACAGCGTCGCCATGATTGCGTTTGTGCAACCAGTCATCCAGCCGGACAATGCTAAAATACTGTTGCAGTATTTCGATGTGCTGGCGGAACGTTTCCGGGGTGACTATCATGCCGGGCTCTTCCAGTGAAGCGCGCTCATCTTCTGCTGGCAAAATGCGGTGATACATCAGAATCAGCAAGCGCGGCTGACCGGAAGGGCGGGCATGGGGGCCTAACCCGGAGGCAAAATACTGCATACCGCGTTTGATTATTTTTTTCAGGAACCTATGCTTCACGAGACAGGGTTGACTTCATGTCGGTCATATACGAGGCAGAATCGCCACAATGCTGATTGTAGTGTGGTTTGCGCAGGAAACCAAAATTTTCATGAAAACCATTCTTCACACCATAGACACCACCGGTCCTGGTGGCGCCGAAACGGTATTTATTGACCTGGCGACGCGATTGCCGAATGATCGATATCGGTCTGTTGTTGTGATACGGGGAAAAGGCTGGGTGTACGACGAGCTTCGCAGGCGGGGCGTTGAGCCTGTGTTGCTGGATTGTAAAGGCTCATTCAATGTTTCCTATCTGAAGGGATTGTGTCGAATTATTCGAGAACAACAGGTGGATGTGATTCAGTCGCATCTGCTCGGCGCCAATGTTTATTGCTCGATTGCCGGCATAGTAACCGGCAGGCCGGTAGTGGCAACCTTTCACGGTGAGGTGGATATTGGCGACAGGGAGCGTTTCAAGCGACTGAAGTTTGCGGCAATCGCAAAGGGCGCCAGGCATGTCGTTGCCGTCACAGACAGCCTGCGTGATGATATTGATGCGCGCACATTGCTCAGCGCCAGCAATATTCGTGTTATTTACAACGGCATTAATACACGGGATTTTATGTTGCCCGCCGGCAACAGTCTGCATCGGCGCTATGGCTGGGATGAAGACTGTCTGGTGATTGGCAGTCTGGGGAACATTCGTCCCGCCAAGGGATATAATGTTTTGCTGCGCGCCGCCAGGCAAATTATTGACCGCAATGACAAGTGCAGGTTTGTTATTGCGGGAGAAGCCAGACAGGATAGCGCTTTGCTTGCCGAGTTGCTTGCGCTTCGCAAACAGTTGGGGCTGGATGAATATGTCAGATTTCTTGGCTTTACTGACAACGCCGCACAGTTTCTTGCAGATATTGATATTTTTCTCTCATCGTCGATTTCAGAGGGATTGCCATTGTCGGCTATTCAGGCAATGGTCGCGGGCGCGCCGATTGTAGCGACCCGGTGTGGTGGTTATCAAGGCTTGATAGACGACGGCAAGACGGGTTTGCTGGTTGAGGTGAACAATCCGGGCGCTATCCATGAAGCTGTTGAAAAGCTGGCGGCATCGCCCGATATGAGAAAAAGCATCACCGAGCGCGCTAGGCAATATGCTGTTGCCAGGTACGACAATGCCGTCATGCTGGACAGTTATCGTCGCCTGTACGATGGATAACGGGTTAGTTCAATAAGTCGTGTGTATATTGTTTCAGTTCATACCATGCAGGCGCCATGTCGCCCCAGCGATTGATTTCATGCCGGGTATGCGGGGAGGGCCGGAGAAACCGCCACACGGATTGCAGTTTGTGTAACGGGGTGTAGCGCGTGTCCCGCAGGGTAAGATACAGGTTATCCAGATCACCCAGCAGCCAGCGTAACCGTATACCGGTTCGGTAAGACTGAACAGGTTCGACGGTCTGGCCAGTGGCGGTCTGATACAGCAACCAGGGGAAATCCACGCCGGCATCAATCGCCAGTTGCAGTGAGCCCCAGAAGCGGGTGTTGACTTCCATCAGATATGGCGTTTTATCTTCGGCGATTTTGAATTCCACCATCGCCACGCCATGCCAGTTTACGCTGTCCAGCAGCTTGCGCGTATAACGCAGCATTTGTTGATCTGTCTCGATACTTTCGCTGAGCACGCTGACGCCCCCTTGCGGAGGTTTTTCACGAATTCTTCGGTGTGCAAAAAAAGCGACTGGCGTACCGTGATTATATAATGCAAAAATGCCAGCGCCCTGACCCGGTATGTACTGCTGTAGCATGTAGGGCTGTTGACTAAAGACTGCATCCTCCTGAAGCAATGTAGATGCAGTCTGTCTGTCTGCTGCAATTCTGACCGTTGCCCTTGACCAGCTGGCGCCATCTGAATTCCATGATTTGGCGGGTTTGAGAACGGTGGGGTACTCAGCAGAGTCCAGAATGTCAGCTATATTATGACCAGGCTGGATGAACTGTGAATTCGGGTGGGGTATATTGAGACGGCCAGCCAGTTTCATCAGCTCGCATTTGTTTGCCAGCCGGTTTACCGTGGCTGTGTCTGCAAACGGAATCATCACACTATCGGGCAATAACTGGCTTTCCAGTATCAGCCCGGATGTCAGTTCGGTCATGGGCATGATAATACTGATGCCATATTGCTGAACGATGTTTCCGATAGTTGAGACAAATGCCTGTGTGTCTGTTTTCGGATCAGGGTAGCGTATATATTGGCGGGAGTAACGAGAAGCGCCTGCAAGCGCATTCCGCAAATTGTCAGCCGTATACACCATGACGCCCTGCTTGCCCAAAGATCGAGTTGTCGCCAGCGCGCTCCGCTGATTGGCATCCAGGACAAGTACTCGTGACATATGCGATATAATAGCGCTGAATAAGGAGAGGCAGTTTTTAACTGGCCCAGGCGGGCCATGTTCGGTGAAAGTGTAGCAGATTTATGATAAAGATGATTCATCGTGTTGTGTACGACAGGTATGGCTCTCGAAAAGGGTTGCTGAATACACAAATTCACCGGCTTAAATACTATTTGGGAAAATACAGGCATGTCAGTCAGGTGCAATGGAAGGATGTCAATCGACTGGTTTTTGTATGTAAGGGAAATATTTGCAGAAGTGCATATGCAGAGGTAGTTGCAAAGAAACTGGGCCTGGACAGCGCATCGTGTGGTGTGGATACAAGTTCCGGTATGCCTGCTAACCCGGATGCGGTTCGTGTGGCAGAGTTGCGTGGTCATGACCTGTCTCTTCATGCTACTACGCCTATACAGCTTTTCGATAGGCAGCCGGGTGATTTGTTTGTTGCAATGGAGCCATGGCATACGGAAAGAATAGAGAGCTTGTGTGGCGGTAATACACCTTGCACCTTGTTGGGAATGTGGGGACGGCCTGAGCGCCCGTATATTCACGACCCTTATGGCGCGAGTGATGAGTATTTCAACTATTGCTTTGATTATATAGAGAAAGCTGTTTATGAAGTCACGGAAAAAATCAAAAACAGTTGATATACCACTCGATGATTTGTATGAATTGAATGTCAGAAGTTTTTGGCATGCGTTCAAGCAAGAGAACTGGTCATTCAAATGGTTGTGCCTTTATTTTGTATTTGAATATGTGCGCCCCGCTTCACTGTACCCGGTGCTGGACATACTTCCCTGGACACAGCTAGCCTTGCTGCTGGCGGTTGTTTCCGCTCTTCAGGACAGATCTGTCAGGTGGGTCTCGGCCGCCAGTAATGTAATGATGGCGCTCTTTTTTGTTGTGGTGCTGTTGTCGTCCGTATTTGCTTTTCACCCCTCTTCGTCCTGGCACAAAATTGATATTCCGGTTAACTGGCTGGTCGTGTATTTTTTGATAGTTACCGTGATTAACTCGCGTCGGCGCTTTTTTCTGTTTCTATTGGTGTTTCTGCTGGTTAATTTCAAAATGTCATCGCATGGTTTTATCAGTTTTGCCTCCAGGGGGTTCGCCTATACAAAGTGGGGAGTTGTAGGGCCGCCAGGATGGTTTGGCGATTCAGGTGATTTTGGCATCGCTATGATTGTGTTTACAGCGATTGCCATTGCATTTGTGTTGGCGCTTCGTTCACGATGGGGAAAGTATAAAAAGCTACTGCTCTATTATTTGCCGTTTACAGGGTTGATGACAATTATTGGCACCAGTTCACGTGGCGCCCAACTGGGTATGGTGGCAATGGGTGCATGGTTTTTGCTCAAGTCCAGGAAGGGTTTAAAGGCTTTGGCTTTGGTGGCCGCTGTCGGATTGGTTTTGTATTCTGCGCTGCCTGAGGAAATGCTTCAGGAGTTTGAGTCAGCGGGTGAGGATGGAACATCCACGGACAGGCTCGCTCACTGGGCATTTGGTATGAGGGTTATTGCTGATCACCCGATGCTTGGTATTGGTTATGAAAACTGGTTGGTGTATTGCGATTATATGAATCCCGATGGGTTGGGTTACAAGGACAGGTGCAGATTGCCACATAATACATATATTTCTGCGGGGGCGGAGTTGGGTATCCCCGGTCTCTTGCTGTATGTGCTTCTTGCCATGTATATGTTTATGGTAAATGCGCTAACCAGAGATGCAGCAAAAAAGAATGACGATAGTCTAAGCTATTATCTTGCGCACGGCTTTGATGCGGGTATGATTGGATATCTTGTGGCAAGTATTTTTTTTACCGTATTATTCTATCCGGTATTCTGGATGCAATTGGGTATGGTGGTTGCATTGAACAAGGTGGTAGTGAGTGCAAAGTAGAATTGGTGTATCGCATCCTTGCGAAGCATGGTTATCTAGCTTCCGCCACTAAAGCCGGTTGTGACTTCTGGCGGGTTAGGCCTTGCCTTTATTACCACATTGCCGGTTCCGATAAAAAGGTTGCCATTTGAGTCGGTGTTTCCTGGCGGGTCGCTGGTAATTGTGACATTGTCAATATAGGCTGTTTGTGTTTTTGGCGCTCCACCATTCCAGTAGGTCCATATATATATGAAATCTGAAATCGATGAAGATGATCCAAGAGTAGCGGTTTGCTTGTCTTCCATAACCAGCTTGCCATTATGCCAGGTTCTTCTTATCCCTTGCCCGGGTTTCGAGCTGAATTTAACGTATTGTTCGAAAGCGTGCCATTGTCCCAGTGTGACCTTGGCTATACCCGTATTGTTATTGCCTCTTAGTTCATTCATTGGCTTGTTGTCAAATATTGTTTTACCGTCGGGTCCAATGACTTCGCCACCTACAAACAAGCCGCCACGATTTCCTACCTGCTTTATATAATTGTGGTGGTAGCCTTCATTGTCGCCATTGGCTGAGGCGACATGGATGCGCATGAACTTCATCCCTTCAGGACTGCTGGAGCTGAAGTTAAAGTCTATAGGGTAATAGACCCAGACACGAAACCAGATTTCGTCATTCTCTTTTAACGGGGCTGGGAATTTCCAGGAGCCTCCCCATTTTCCAAACCCTCCTGATGTATCGCCTCCTTGCACGGTAACGCTTCCACTTTGGTTGCCACTGAGTACCGGTGATGATGCATACCTGGAGTCATTGGCGTGACTATGGAATGCGTCAGGATTGGGCAGCATTGCCTTGTCGCCAACATTCCCTTGTTCAAAATCTGCGGTGATTACCCATGCGTTTGCATGACCTGTAAAGAGAATTAGAAACGGTAGTAAGTATCTGTTGTAATTCATAGGAGTGTCCCTGCTATCGGTTAATATTATTCGCGCAGTTTTTAAAACGAGGTTGCTGATGTTTTCTTTACCACACCCTATCGCAGTATAGCACCATCCTGTCAACGGAAGTCCTCTTCTGGATTGCGTCTAACAAGTGGCCCTTAGCCGGCTTCGAAGTATTGCATGTGGCTGCGTATATCTTTTATAACTGATTGATAATATTCTAATTTTTCATTCTTGAGATGTTTTATCTCTGTATTTAACAATTCACGGTCTTGGAGTAATGTAGCAACCGATGTGGCAATACTGTCAATTGAATTGTCAGTATATATACAGCCTTTGTTAAAGTATGAAACCAGTGGTGGCGTGGCTGTCAGGATGAGCGGCTTTTCAGCGGCAACAGCTTCATATGCGCCGCAAACAAGGCAGTTGTCACGTGTGGTCAGAACCATAACGCCGTCACAGCTATTTATCAGGCTCAGATAGTCTTCATCTGGCAAATAACCTGTAAGCACGATATTCTCAGGCAGGTTGTCTGAGTTGATGTTTTTGGTTTGATAGCCTCCAGTGATGTGAATGACTGTATTGTCCGGGATATTTTTGGCGGCAGATATAACGTTATTGTAAGGTTCGTCCGATCCCCAACTGCAAACATACACCAGATTGACTGTGTTTGTTCGAAATGGGTATTGCTTCTTTATTGATATGCGGGGTAATGGATCGGGAGCGATGATGATTGCATCCTTGTTTTTATGCGCATGATGAAATAAGTACTCATTTGTCACAATGATTCTGTCAGACAAGGAGTTAATAAAAAATGCGAGTCTGTTAAAAAGACGGGATTTTCCTTCAAATGGAAATAAACCGGCATTGTGAGCATCAACAAACACGGTAATTCTGAATAGTTTGCAATATAGCGTGGCTAGAATTGTTAACACTATTGATGGATTTTGTACAACAACCAGTTTTGGCCTGGTTTTTATAAGTAGTTTGATAGTTCGATATGTGAGTTTTACATAGCGTTTCCATCTGTTGCCATCTGTAGTGATCTCGTGCAGATCGATACCGAGAGCGTCACTTAACGTTATATTTCTTCTCTGATGCTCCCACGTAATCCATATTTTTCTACTCATGATCTGCTCTTATTGCTTTCCCAGAATATGCGATATTTGTGATTTTATTTTGTGTTTTTTTGCGTCTGGAATTATCGGTAAATAATATAACGCTATCAAAAATATTGCAGTAACAATCATTCTGCAGGCGATAGACGGAAATATTTCATCTGGAATGAAAAAGCTTGATAGATATGTTGTCATTGCCAGAAAGCTGCACTTTGCAACTACAGGCCACGGTAGTTTCAGGGTGTAATACTTTTGAGATGTAATATATGTCCATAAGAACCTGGCGGAAAAGCCTATTACTGTTGCCCAGGCAGCGCCATGAATACCAAACATTGGGATTAGTAGGAAGTAGGCGCAGGTTATGACTGCGACGCCAGCAGCTTCGGCATAAGCAATTTGTGATGTTTTCTGTTTAAGGAGAATGCCGATGCTGCAGTATTTCGTCCATGCTTGCACTATATGCGCAAGAATGATGATCGGAACAATTTCGTGCGCCTCAATGTATGATGGGTCAGACATTATCGTTAGCAGATCTTTTGTAAATAACGACATTATTAAACCGACCGTAACAAGAAATATACTTGTAAGTAAAAATACGTCGCTATAAATCTCCACAGCGTTATGTTTTTTGAGGACGTTGTACTTTTCAGAATCCCAGAAGTTCTGAAAAGGATCCCAGGCAAGAACCAGAAAAATGAACCCAAACTTGTAG
Organism: Gammaproteobacteria bacterium; assembly: GCA_026995045.1. GTDB lineage: Bacteria > Pseudomonadota > Gammaproteobacteria > SZUA-229 > SZUA-229 > S139-92. The sequence goes on from JALWPK010000148.1 coordinate 40,381, forward strand.
CCCAGAGCATATATGCCAACCTGGGATAAGTCTGTATAAAGATTCAATATATACCGGTCGCCGAATGCGAGGTAGAAGGATCCTAGTGTGGCGATTTTTAATGGCAGGCTGAAACTGAACAGGTTTTTGCACCTGTGAGGGTTTATGCTGAAGCCGGTTTTTGATAGTGAGTAAGTTGTAAGCATAGCGCTCATTATGGCGCCAGAAATGACGGCGCTGTATATAACGCCCTCCACATGCATGTCAAGAATAATAATAAAATATATGTTTAGTGATAATTGTATGGCAAGCTTCGTGATGCTGAATATCAGAAACAGCCATGGGCGCTGGTCCGCTTTGATGTGTGTCAGCGGTATTTGCATAAACGGCTCCAGCAGCATAGTGAGCGCGAATAGTTGAATTATTGTAGAATATTGCGTGCTTGCAAAAAGCAGCGTTGATATTTCGTCAGCGAGCAGGATGACTGCGGTTACACCTATAGCATTGGTAATTGTGCTGAGAAATAATGCCGAAGATATAATCGCATTCTTTTCCGCGGCGGTTTCTGCTGTGCAATAATATCTAAATACGGCTTGACCAACCCGGGCGCCAAATATTATCGACGCAAAGTCTATTAGCATCGATAATAGTTCAACGGTTCCGTAGTCTTCTGTTGTCAGGTATTTTGTGTATATAGGAAGCATGATGATGCTTACGGTTCGTCTAAGCACATCGCCTGCCATGTATATCGACGTATGGCTAATAAGCTTTTTGCTGTTACTCATGATTCGGCTACTACTGATTTGGCAATTAAGGAGGTGCTATAGATAGCCAAACAATTTCATATACTTAACGGCGTTTTCATTTTTCATAAAATCTGTAATTATATCGTGGTGTCTGAAGTCTTTTTGTTCAAATTTGCGTATTGAGTGCGTTGAGAGGTCGCTTATTGAGCTGCCAATGAGGTTTTTGCTTTTTGTGATAGTTGCATGTTTATGCCACGTGTATATGTTGTTGTGTGGTTTTATTCCTGCATGGCAGCAAATCTTTTCTATAGTGCTTTTGAAGCTGGTGATTAGCTCCTCATACTTTATTGTAATTACGTTGGGATGGCTGTGATATTGAAGTCCCTTTTCTGCCGCTGCTGCCCATCTGTCAGGTGACACCCATGTTCGTGATTTGTCTGCGGGGTGGATTGATGTCACAACATCTCTTCCATCTCGTATAATATGTATTAGTCTTACATTGTTAGAAAAATATCTGAGTATTTCATCGAAATAAAATATATTGGCGGGAGACTTCTCGCACCAGCGTCTATGTGACGGTCTCGGCGTGTATCGGCCAAGAGTTTTTATCAGGCGTTTTATTCGGATGGGGCGATGGCTGTCGAAACCGGCATGAGGGCCGTAACAGAACGACCATGTTTCTTCTTCCATAGCGAGTACTTCCGGGTGGGCTGACATGACAGATGTCAGTAATGATGTTCCGGATCGTTCGCAGCCGCCTATAATTATCGGTGGCTGAGTGAGTGTCCTGTAATTTACTATTCCTTTGAGGTAGTAGGTAATATCCATCGGTCGCATCATTCTTTTCCAAAATTATAGAAGTAAGATGTCAGGATATCCTCACACTCTTGCTCAATATTGTGAAACCATTCATCATTAGCGTACACTTTCCACTTGCCGCGTCTGGGTGGTGCGATCAGCTTTATTGCTGTTTCAACATGATTTTCATCAATTTGCAGTAGCTTGAAAAGCTTGCTCAGCACCTCTACGGGTTGAGTTGTCAAGTCTTCAAATGCAATACTGATGTCGGAATATGTTGTCCCGTACAGATAGGATAGTCTCCAGATAAGATAGTGATAGTAGTAGGGGTGGCGTTTCAATTCCGGGTTGAGGAAAGGGAAAGCGCCAGCAAGATCATGCGCCCATTCGATTGTATAAAACAGATTGTATTGGGTGAAATCGTGGTCAGCCAGTGTGGTCGGAACTGCTGCAGACTTGCTTGAGACGGATAACCATAGGTCACGAGGGTGGCGATACATATGGATGACAGGTATACCACGAAAGTTTGCTTTCAGCCACGGTAGCCTGAAGTCAACCCGATTGAATTGCAATATAGCTCTCCCGTTGGCTTGTTGTATCAGCTCCTGAATATACAGTTTCATATTGCGATCATATGAACTCTGATCCATTAACAAGTGGGTATGTGACCATTTTTTGCTAAAGAGGTTTTCGACGCCTTGAAGATGGTCGTACTCGGACCAGTAATCCTTTACTCCTTTATGCGTGGGGTCAACTTGCCGGGTTCGGTTGTCAGGAGTGAAGCAAATGCCTTCGTTCAGTGGTTCATAATAGCAGTGAGTGCCCTTGATGCTTCTAAAAATGTTCCACAGCAGGGTTGAGCCAGAGCGAAATCTTGCGGTGATAAAAACGGGTGTATTCTGGGAACACATTGCATCATCAGGTTTGCCTGGTAATTCAGGGTAAATGTCAGCGGCAGGCAGATTCTGGGCGTCACTCAGGCCCGTCGTTGCGGCTGGAGAGAGCTTTGCCGGGTGGTTTTCATTGAAACAGCTCTGAAACTCCTTGTGACCAACAGTTTTTCTGACGAGCTTCCAGTATGTTTGTTTAATCATGATTTAATCAGATTTTCGCAATAGTTAAAAAACTCATGTACTTTGTGTCTGGCATCGTTTTGTAGCGCCCACTCGTATCCATTGTCTCCGAGTTTTTTCCTTAGATTTTTGTCTTTAACCAGTCTGGTGATTGCATCCGCTATAGCGGAGATTGATTCGCTGTTTACAAGAAGACCTGTTTGTTCATGTATGATGGCGTCGACAGCGCCTCCAGCCCTGCCGCCGATAACAGGTTTGTGAAAGGCGTTTGCTTCAAGAAAGACAAGCCCAAAACCTTCAGTATCGCCATTGGCAAGTTCTCTGTTGGGCATAAGAAACAGGTCGCACTCGGAGTATAGCTGTTTCAGTCTTTCATGTGGCACGCGTCCCTCCAGGCTGATATGTGCAGACAGATCCAGCTCAGCTATGCGTTGTCGGTAACGGCCCAGATTGGGGCCATCGCCTGCTATCACGAGCTGAGTATTTGGGTGCGATTTCACAACTGTCGCCATCGCCTCAATAGCGTAGTCAAAGCCTTTTCTGTCTATCAGGCGGCCGGCTGAGAATATAAGGATGTTTCGGTTGTCATCATGGCGCTTGCGCACCCTGATGTGATTGCCATCTGCAATAAAGTTGTCGAGATCAATGCCATTTGTGATGAGCTTTAATTTTTTGGGGGAAAGTCCATATTCGTTGATAAGCACATTCCTTGTGAAGCTGCTGACGCATACGACACCATGAGCCGTTGCAAGATGACGTCGTGCATTCTTGCCTAGAAATCTGGAGTTTGTGTTTGTGGTCAGTTCTTCGCCGTGCACATAGTATATGATTTTTGTGTTTGTCAGGAATCTGAGTGCGGCGCCAAGCCATCCTGCTGCCTGCAGTTCGCCGATACAAATAACATCAATCTTTCTGAATCTGATGATGTGCAGTGCTTTTAAAAGAAGCTTGATATTTGAAGGGATATCAAAAGTGATAATTGTCCATGCAGTATGTAGCAGGCTGCGGCTGTTTACGCTGGGGGGGTGAATGTAGTCAACAGTATAGATATCCTCGTTCTGAGGGCGGTCTATGTGACTATGTGTGTCCCGGTTCGTTGAGGCTGTCAGGACTGATAATTTCTTGTTGCTGTATTTGAAAAGCGTGCCATACACGGTTGCGGACCCGCCTATTACAGGGGGGAAGTAACTGGTTATGAGCAGGCAATTCATGGCGCTTCAGTATAGTAGGGGAAGGTGGTCAGTTATACTGAAGTGGATAGAGGTATACGTTGGTTTGATTGTAGACGCCAAGATACACGGGCTCGCCAGTTGAAATGTCAGGATCCTGCTGCAGTATTTCAAAGGACTCTTTGGCTGTAGGGGTTTCGCTCAGCATGAAATAATCGGGCTGAATAATTTTCAGTGTGTCAACTGTATTGAATACTGTATTTGAGTAGAGTGAGCGCACATTGGCGCCAAGTGTAAGAAAGGGCGCCCAACCGCCGGCAATGACCTGTTCTTCACCGATAGTCTCCACAATCCTGTCTCTCAATTTTTGAGCATTATGTGTCTGGTTCAGGTAGAGAGATGCTGAAAACACCAGATTGTAAACAAGTGTTGCAGCTATCAGTGCGTAAATGCAGTATCGCAGGCTTTTTTCGGATGTTGGCTGGCGAATATAAAACATGAATATGGTGGCTGCGATAATACCCAGAAGAATAATGTAGCGAACCTGAATATATTCATCAGCATGGATGCTGATCAGTGCTGCTATAAATGCCATGGCAATCATGCTATATGAGCATAATCTGGCAACAACGTTGTATGTGATAGTGGCGTGAGAGAGTTTTGTGTGCTCCCATTCCAGAATCAGCAGGATATAAGCAGGTATGATAGGTGAGAAATAACGCATCGGGCTGTATCCAAAAGCTGACAGGAGAGCAGGCGTGAGTATGATGATGCCTAGCAGGGATGACCGGTAAACATTGCCAAGGTATTTGCCTGGCTGATACAGGAGAATGTAACTTGTGCACAAGGCTGTGGTAATCAGCGTAAGCGGTGATGTTTGCAGTAACGGGTTGTTGAACAGTCTGTACAGGTAATCGGATGGCGACAAACTGATTCTTGGTGACCATATGTCATAGGTTGCGAGCAGCGTTATAAGAATGGCCAGAGAGGTGGCGGTGATAATGGCAATGGCCTGCTTTGTCGAAATTTTTTTGTTGTTCAGTAATAAATACAGGCTGGTGGCAAATATGGGGGGTAGTATGTAAACAATGGCGGAGAACTTGATTGTCTTTGCGATGATTATGCCGCCAACGAGTATTAATGCGGCAGGGATAAAAGACGCTTTTCTTTTTTCATAATACAGGGTGGTTGGCAGCACGGTTGCGTAAAAAAAGAATGCCAGCGGCATTTCCAAAAGCATGACATGGGAGAACGCCAGGATGGTGACATCGGTGGCCAACAGCCCCAGCCCCAGCAATAGTATTTTTTTGCTGTAGCGTCTTCTATAAAGAGCGAGATAAAGTACTAGCAGCAGGGTGAAAAATGCCAGAGGAACAAGGCGTGCGCTTTCAATGCTGATGCCAAACATCTTGAATGCGGCGTAAACGGACCACTGTGTAATCGGGCTGCTGCCAAGCCAGCCACCGTAGGTGTCTGCATCATGCCATTTGCTGTCGCCATAGAGCAGAAGATTGCGTGGCGTCAGGGTTTTGTATCCCTCATCAACGTACAGGCCGGCGCTCCAGGAAAGTCCAGGAGGCGTGTCTGCACTCAGTATTTCAAGACGATATGATATTGCAGTAACAAGTATCAGAATTGTCGCAATGACCAGATTAAAATTTTTGTTGCTGGCTTGCATGGCCTTGACAGGTATGGGAGTGGTCAATTAATGATTTTTCGTATGCGGTATTCTTTTAGATCTTTGGCGTGTGTGAATACCAGTAGTTCACCAATCAAACCGACAGCAATAATCTGTATGCCAAGCACGATTAGCAGCGTTGCAAGAAAAAGCGCTGGCCTGTCTGACAGGGCGACATCAAAAAAGAGTCTTTCCACGATCAGGTAGCCAGTTATAAATAGACCCAGTGTGCTTAATGTGACGCCTATCAGCCCAAAAAAACGCAAGGGTTTTTTCAGGAATTTTGACAGAAAAAGTATGCTTAGTACGTCAAGCACACGGCGTATATATATGCCGGGTGGGTGGAGTTTACGGTGAGTGTCGTTATTGTTTTGCGGGGCGTCAACTTCACTGATGCGGAACCCCTGGCGATTGGCCATAATCGGGAAAAACCTGTACATATCGCCATATAATTGAACTTCATCCAGGATATATCGCTTGAATGCGCGGATGCCGCATCCAACATCGCGGATTTTTATATCACTGAATGTTCCCAGCAAGGAGTTAAACAGTCTTGTCTGCAATCTGTTGAGAGTGGAGTCTTTACGCGGCCACCTGCGAACAATGACCATGTCATTGTCTTCAAGCTGATCGATTATACTGGCGATGTGGCCTTCTTCGATTTGCCTGTGTGCAGGCAGGGTCAGAATGGTATCTCCTGTCGCTTCATGAAAAGCTGCGTTCAGTGCGGTGGTCTCGCCAAATCGCTTGGACAATGTGATAACCTGGATTGGTGATTCCTGTTGCAGTTGTTTTAGCTGCTCGAGTGCTTCAGGGTGTGGGCCGTCAAGGGTGAATATTATTTCATGATGAAGACCCGTAGCTGTAATTTCCTTGTGGTAAAAGTCGTATAGATCCTGGATTGGCTCAAAATAGCCTGATATAAGGATGACGACGCTTAGTTCGATTGCGCTTGAATCAGTTGCTTGTGTCACTTGTTTTCTCGGTTGTCAATTCAGGTTGTGTTTGTGTCAGGCTGGCAAAATGCTCGGTTTTCAGATTGCCGGTTCGATACACAAGGTCGCCAAGCACTCCCCACATCAGTAATATGGCGGCGAGTGTAATATTGATGAATCCTGTGCTGTAAATGATTGTTGGATTGACGTGTTCAGGCAGCTGGCCGCCAAGCGTGATAATTATAGCGCCAATTATTGCGAATACTGCGGCGTGCGCCCCAAAAAACAAAAGGGGGTTCGAGAAAAATGAGAGAATGGTTTTTATTGATATCAAGTCGAGCAAAACCTTGTATGTTCTGGATAAGCCGTATTTGGATTCGCCGAATTGTCTGGCATGATGCCTGACTTTTATTTCAGCAATCCGTGTGCCCGCCAGTGATGTCATCGCGGGGATGAACCGGTGCATTTCTGAGTAAAGGGGTATGTGCTTGATGACATGCGCCTTGTATCCTTTCAATGAGCAGCCATTGTCCTTGATAGGAACGCCTGTGATTTTCCCGATAAGCCAGTTGGCGATTCTGGACGGGATTTTTCGCGTAATCAGCTTGTCCTGTCTCTTGTGGCGCCAGCCGACAACGATATCGTACCCCTGATCCAGCTTGTCAAGGAACAAGGGGATGTCATCCGGGTCATTTTGCAGGTCACCATCCATGGTGATGAGGTAGCGGCCACGCGCGTGGTCGATGCCTGCCGCCATGGCGGGCGTCTGGCCATAATTGCGCCGAAACACAATTACTCGCAAATGAGAATCATTCTTGGCTATCTGTGAGGCAATGTCGACAGTTTTGTCCTTGCTTCCATCGTCAACAAATATTATTTCATAACTCCGCCCAAGAGGTGTTATGGCGTCTACAATCCTCTCGTACAGTAGTGCGACGCTGCCCTCCTCATTATAGAGAGGGGCAATGACTGATATATCAATGTCGGGGTGAGACATGGTGCTCCCTGTCCAGTGTCAAAATATACAAGTAACCGGCAGCCTAGTATAGCAGAATAGGGTGCATAACAGGGTTTGCCAAAGAATGTTTGTAGTGTGTTGTAGTGAGGAAACTCTGAATAAACCGGGGTTTCCCTGAAATAGTGAACAGACGGGGCAGGATGGAAAAAGAGTTATTCAGACAGAACAACTTTGATTTGTTACGGCTGATCGCGGCCATGCAGGTTGTGTTGAATCATGTTGTTGAAATTATGGATGTGCATCCTTCAGGCATATGGCGGGATATTTTCAGGGCCTTTCATCTGCTTCCCGGGGTGCCTGTCTTTTTCTTTATAAGCGGGTTCCTTATCAGTAAATCATACGAGAATAACCCGAGGCTGGCGGAATACTTTCAAAACCGTATTCTGCGTCTGTATCCGGGGTTGTTTGCGTGCGTGACCCTTTCTTTTGCTCTGATATACGCCAGTGGTTATATGGCCAGTACCGGAGCCAGTGTAACTGAGTGGCTGATGCTGTATGTCGCAAAAGTGAGCTTTTTGCAGTTCTACAATCCTGATTTCATGCGCGCCTACGGTGATGGGGTGTTGAATGGCAGTCTGTGGACGATTACTGTAGAGCTGCAATTTTATCTGTTGATCCCCGTTATGTACGCATTGCTGGGTTTTCGGGCAAGTCAGATGACAAATGTCAGGTTGTTGATTCTGATTGTTATATTTGTGTTGATAAACAGATTGTATGTCTATTTGCCCGAGCAGTATCACAATGCATTATGGTACAAGTTATATCGTGTGTCTTTTCTGCCCTGGTTTTATATGTTTCTTGTGGGCGTATTTGTGCAGCGAAACTTTATGATTTTTTATCGCCTGTTTGCCGGCCGTTTTCTGTGGATTCTTCCGGTTTACTGTGTTGCTGGCTATTTTGTATTGAAATATAACGTGCCTATGGGAAATCACCCCAATCCGGCAGTGTATTGTTTTCTGGTTGTTCTTATCTTCTCATTCGCATATTCATATCAGGGCTTGAGCAGGAAACTGTTGCGAGGCAATGATATCTCATATGGGGTATATATATACCATATGCCGATCGTAAATTACCTTTTGTATCTTGGCTATGCGGGTGATATGCGCGCTGCTGTGTTCGCGATTGCAAGCACCGTGGTTGTTGCGCTTGCTTCATGGATGTTGGTGGAGAAGAAAAGTCTTGCGTTGAAGCGGCACCCGCTGAATCCACTGTATAATCCGCCAAAACATTCCTGAGAATGGTGAGTTTGTGTTGGCTTTGAAATTTGCCTGTATCGCCCTGATTGTCATGCTGTTTCCAGGCTGCGAAGCGAAGCAGTTGGTTCCGCCATATCCGCAGAGTCGTCTTGTCAAATCGGTGAGTTACTATTGGGAAACTCACAAGCGCCAGGCGGCGGGAAGTGATAATTGGCCGCTTACATGGTCTGATGATGGCAGTCAGTATACATCGTGGGGTGACGGTGGCGGCTTTGGCGGCAGCAATGTCAGGGGGCGAGTGTCACTCGGTGTTGCGCGTATTGATGGAGACAAGGATGATTATGCCGGTGTGAATATCTGGGGCGGAGTCGGCGCTGAGCAGCCGGATAATATATCGGGCAAGTCTTACGGCGTACTTGCCGTTGGCAGGCAGCTGTATATGTGGGTGAGTCCCGGCAGTAACAATCAGGCGTTTATAGAGTCCAGGTTATATGTTTCCCAAGACAGTGGCCGCACATGGCGTATTCTGGACTGGGCGTTCAGTCGTGAAGACGGGATTGTCAACCCGGCCTTTGCACAGTATGGCCAGGGATACGCCGGGGCGCGTGATGACTATATTTATATTTATGCCAGCCAGATTATGGATGATAGTCGCCTGGAGGTGCAGATTCCGGGCAGTATCATGCTGATGCGTGTTTTACGCACGAGGATTACTGACAGGAGCCAATATCAGTTCTTTGCAGGACTGGATGAGAAAAAGCAGCCGAAATGGTCAGGAGATATTCGTCAGGCCCAGCCTGTGTTTGAGGATGAAAATGGTGTGGGCTGGAATCTGAGTGTGTCTTACAACCCTGGTTTGCAGCGTTACTTCTTGATGACGGAGCACACGGCGTCAATGCAAGGCAATATCGGCATTTTCGAGGCTGCAGAGCCCTGGGGGGAGTGGTCGACGGCGTATTATGGCAAATTTGCGGAAGGCGCGGGCATTCAGCAAAGCACCTTTTACTATAATTTTTCCAATAAATGGCTGAGTGAAGACGGGCTGGATTTTGTCATGGTATTCACCGGAGTGGGTGAGAATGACTCATGGAATACTGTAACAGGCCGGTTTGCGCTATGGTCTCAGGAATTACCTTGACGCTATAACGGTTGCCGGTTTGTCAGCTATCACTGACTATCATGCTGGATAGCATGTAAACGGACGATATTACAGGATTGCTTGTGCTACGAAATATACAGTCTCTTACGGAACAGGAATTTGATCTGGTCATCATCGGCGGCGGCATATTCGCCGCGACGGCAGCCTGGGATGCGGCCTTACGTGGTTTGTCCGTCGCGTTGATCGAAAAACACGACTTCGCCTCAGGCAGCTCGGCCAATTCATTCAAGTTTATTCACGGCGGCATTCGCTATTTGCAGCATGCGGATATTGTGCGCCTGCGCGCCTCCTGCCGAGAGCGCAGCGCCATGCTGCGTATTGCGCCGCATCTGGTTCAGCCGCAGCCGGTGCTGATACCCACCTACGGCCATGGCAAGTCCGGCAAGTGGTTTCTGGGGGCGGGCATGCTGGTATACGACCTGCTTACGCTGGGACGCAATCGTGGCATACGCGATAAAAAAAGGCGTATTCCCTGGTCCTCTTTTTTCAGCCGCAGGCAGGTGTTGCAGGATTATCCCGACCTGAATCCGGATGGGCTGACCGGCGCCGCCATGTTCAGCGACGCGCAAATGTACAACCCGACGCGGTTGGTGCTGGCGTTTATACAGTCGGCGGTTTCGCGCGGCGCAGTGGTGGCCAATTATGTCGAGGCGCAGGGTTTGCTGCGCGACGGCGACTGTGTGACCGGTGTGCAGGCGTTTGACCGAATCAGTCAGCAAGCTGTTGAAATTCGCGCCAAAGCCGTGCTCAACTGCGCAGGGCCGTGGAGCGACTGGCTGCTGGAGCAGGCCATGCCGCAGGCGCCATCGGCCAGCCAGAAAAATGTTTACTCACGCGATGCCTGTTTTGTTATCAAGCGCCGTTTTGACAGCCCGCGGGCGGTGGCCGTACTGGGGCGCACCAAAGATCCCGATGCGCTGCTGAGCCGGCCGGCGCGGCATTTGTTCCTGGTGCCCTGGCGCGACTACACGCTGGTTGGCGTGTGGCATGTGGTGTGGAAACAGCACCCGGAAACGGTGACCGTAGAAGAACAGGAAGTGCAAACCTTCATCGACGAAATCAACGAAGCCTACCCGGCGTTGCAACTGACCACGGCGGATGTGTGCATGTGGAACGCCGGTCTGGTGCCGTTCGGCGACAATGAGGAAGGCGACGAAAACCTGAGTTATGGCAAACGCTCGCTATTCATCGATCACAAGGCCAGTGACGGCATTGACGGACTGGTGACGCTGATAGGCATCCGCTACACCACTGCGCGCGGTGACAGCGCCAGGGCGGTCGACCTGATTTGCCGGAAACTGGGTCATCAGGCGCGGGCGCAAACCGAAACCACACCCTTGCAGGGTGGCGACATTGCCGATTTTGACGCCCTGGTGCAGCAGTTGCATCAACAACAGACGCTGGGTTTGCCGTATGACTGCGTCGAGGCGCTGGCGCATAATCATGGCGCCAATGCCACCGGCATCCTGGCGCTGGCGCAGCAGGACGCCGCGCTGGCGGAACGCCTGGGCGGCAGCCGGGTGCTGAAAGCCGAAGTCATCAATGCGGTGCAAAACGAAATGGCGCTGACGCTGGCGGATGTGGTGTTCCGGCGCACCGATCTGGCCACGGGCGGCAACCCTGGCAAGGCTGCATTGCAGCAATGCATCGACTTGATGACGCCGCTGCTGGGCTGGGATGAGGCCGAACAGCAGGCGCAGATGCAGGCCGTGCTGGCGCGTTTCCCGCAATGGAATCAACAAGAGAGCGATTTATGAGAGTACTGATTACCGGCGGCACCGGATTTATTGGATCGCGGCTGGCGCAGCGTTGCCAGCAACGTGGCGACGAGGTGGTGATTCTGGCGCAAACCAACACCGATGCCGAAAAGCAGAATGCCACAGACTTGCAGCAGCAGGGGTTCGCGTTCATCAATGGCGGCGTCAATGACGCCGTTGCGGTGAGTCAGGCGGTTTCCGGTTGCGATGTCGTCTTTCATCTGGCCGCCGCCCAGCACGAAGCCAATGTGCCGGATCAGCATTTCTGGAATGTCAATGTCGAGGGTACGCGCAATCTGCTGGGCGCCAGCATCGAAGCCGGTGTCGGGCGTTTTGTGCATGGCAGCACCATTGGCGTGTACGGCGTCGAAATGCAGGGCGAGTTGAGCGAGCAGTCGGCCTTGAAGCCGGACAATATCTATGGCGTGACCAAAAAGGCCGGTGAGGAGCTGGTGCTGTCCTATCGCGACAGGCTGCCGGTCACCGCCATTCGTATATCGGAAACCTACGGCCCCGGCGACCGGCGCCTGCTGAAGCTGTTCAAGGGCATTAACAAGCGCAGGTTCTTTGTCATTGGCGACGGCGAAAACAAGCACCAGCTGATTTATGTAGACGACCTGATTGACGGTTTTTTTCTCGCCGCGGAAAAGGATGCGGCGCTGGGTGAAGTATTTGTGCTGGCCGGTGAGGAAATCCTGACCACCAATGATATGGTCAACATCATCGCCGATGTGCTGCAGGTGAAGCCGCTGGCGTTCCGTGCGCCGATGTGGCCGTTTATGATTCTGGCCATCATCATGGAGAAAACCCTGCGGCCGCTCGGTATTCAGCCGCCGTTGCACCGGCGGCGGCTGGATTTTTTCAAAAAGACCCTATATTTCTCGCCTGACAAGTCGCGTGAGCTGCTGGGCTTTGTCCCCAAAACCGGTTTCAGGGCCGGTTCAGCCGAAACCGCAGAGTGGTATCGGCGGCAGGGCATGCTGGAGTAGGCCTTCAGCCCTTGGTGCAGACAGCGGCGATTTTTTTGGTGAACAGCTTGTTGCTTTTGCCATACATGATAAAGCTGATGCGGAAAAACAGCGTGTACAGCGAGGAAACTGCCCACAAAATGTAGTTGGCGGGATTGGTCCAGAACACATACAGGTGCAGCGGGATAACCTTGATATCCTTGAAGCCGGTATAGTCCAGCACCTGCTTCATGGTGTATTCGGTAAACGTGTTGTAGTGATCAAAATTCTGCGCCAGCGCTTCCGCCCCGGTAATCGGATTGGCGCCGTTCAACGCATGTGAAATCAGCTTGCCGCCGGGTTTGATTTTGCTGTTGGCCAGTTGCAGAAATTCGATAATTTCATCCTTGGTCAGGTGATTGAGCTCCTGCTCACAGAAAATCAGGTCATATATTTCGTCGCTGTTTTCCAAGTGCTCGAAAGCGGTGGCCTGTATGCAGTTGAGGCCGCGCTTTTTGGCGTGTTCGATTTTGTCGGCAAACGAGTCGATGCCCAGCACCTTGCTGTAACCGTTGCGATTGAGCATGTCAACAAAATAGCCGGGGCCGCAGCTGATGACCAGAATGTTGCTGTTTTTGTCCGCGGGAACGTGCGGCAGGTAATTATGTTTGTAAAATTTGTACAGCGTGGTATAGCCCTTTTCGATATTGCCCGGGCCTTCCCAGAAAGAGTCAAAGGGTTCCATTTTTGCCGTCAATTGGCGTTGACCGGTCATACGTGTTGCTCCAAAAATTGCTTCATTGCGGGCATATTGTAGTCGTTTTGGCTGAACTTCGCAGCGCTTTGCACTAAACTTACGGGGTTGTTCCGGTAGCGGGCAGCAGCCAGGAAATGCTGGAATCAAACCGGCAGAATCAGCCAACAGGAATTAGCCCGAAACCTGATGCGAATTTTATATTGCAACTATGAATACCCGCCGCTGGGTGGCGGTGGCGGCGTCATTAACAAACAGATTGCCGAGGAGCTGGCCAAACGTCATACGGTTGATGTGCTGACTTCCCAGGGGATGGATCTGCCAACCGAGTCAGTCGAAAACGGCGTCACCGTCTATCGCGTGCCAGTGTGGTTTCGCAGCCGCCAGGCTGCCGCCAATCTGCCATCGATGCTGGCCTATCTGCCAAATGGTTACTGCAAGGGAAAACAGCTGATCAGCCGGCATCGGTATGATGTCATCAACACACATTTCGCTATCCCCACTGGTCCGGTAGGTGACTGGCTGTCGCACAAGGCGAATATTCCCAATGTGCTGTCGGTGCACGGTGGCGATTTATATGACCCCAGCAAGTGGATGTCGCCACACCGCCACGCCATCCTGCGCAGCGTGGTTCGCAGTTTGTTGCGCAAGGCGGATGCGGTTGTTGGCCAGTCAAGCAACACGATTGACAATGTTCACCGGATTTATGATGCCGGATTGCATTGTGAGTGTGTGCCGCTGGGCATTGTGCGCCAGACCGGGACGCCAGTAGTCAATCGTGAGCGTTATGGTTTGAAGCCGGATGATGTTGTGCTGGCGACAGTGGGACGACTGGTGTCGCGCAAGGCGCTGGACAGGCTGCTGACCATACTGGGGCGCATGAAAAATACAAAAGTGCATTTGTTTGTTGTCGGCTCCGGGCCGCAAATGCAGGCGTTGCAGCAGTTGACGCAACAGCTGGGTCTGCAACAGCAGGTGCATTTGTTGGGGCAGGTGGATGAGCAGGAAAAACTCAGCGTGCTCCGGATGGCGGATATTTATGTTTCAACCAGCCAGCATGAAGGCTTCGGCATCGTTTACCTTGAGGCCATGGACGCCGGGCTGCCGGTTGTCTGTTACGACTACGGCGGCCAGACAGATTTTCTGCAATCCGGCAAAACCGGGTTTCTGATCAGCCTGAATGATGAGGCGGCCTTCCTGCAGGCGTGTGAGCAATTGATTAATGATGCAGACATGCGTGAACAAATGGCGCGCTACAACAAGCAGCTGGTCGAACGCTACTATATTGATAATTGCGCGCAGCAGTATGAGCGCCTGTATGAAAAAGTTATCGCAGAACACCGTGCAGCGTGATGTTGGCCGGAAACATCGACGAATGAGAGAGCAGACATCATGTGTGGCATAGCTGGCTTGGTCAGCAGGTGGGAAGCCGGCGATCCGGCGCCTGTCAAGCGCATGCTGGATGCGTTGGTAGCGCGTGGCCCTGATGATGAGGGAATGTATATCAGCGATGTGGCTGCGCTGGGACAACGCAGGCTTTCCATTATTGACCTGGAAGGAGGGCATCAACCCATTCCGAATGAAGATGAAAGCCTGTGGCTGGTGTGCAATGGTGAAATATACAACTACCAGGAACTGCGCGATGCATTAATAGCGCGCGGGCACCGGTTTTCCACGCACAGTGATTCGGAAGTGGTGCTGCATCTGTATGAGGAAATGGGCGAGGAATGTGTCAGCCGTTTGCGCGGCATGTTTGCATTCGCCATATGGGATGTAAAGCAGCAACGCCTGTTTGCAGCGCGCGACCGCCTCGGGCAAAAACCCTTTTATTATGTGGTGCGGGATAACCGGTTTTATTTTGCTTCCGAAATAAAGGCGCTGCTGGCGTTGGATCCGGCGCTGGCGGAAATGGATGCCGAGGCGCTGGATCAATATCTAACGCTGCGCATCATCGCGCCACCGCGCAGCATGTTCAGACAAATCAATAAACTGCCGCCGGCGCACAGGCTGGTGTTTTCTGAAAAGAATGGGTTGCATATTACTCGCTATTGGGATTTGCACTATGAACCCAAGCTGACCGGTTCTGAAGAGGACTTGATTGATCAGCTTGAAGCCGAGCTGATCGAATCGCTGCGGCTTCACATGGTCAGTGATGTGCCGGTTGGCGCATTCTTGAGCGGCGGTATGGATTCCACACTGGTGGTGGCGATGCTGATGAAGCATGTTTGCAAGGAGCCAATTGAAACCTTTACCATTGGCTTGCCTTATGGTGATTACAATGAAGCGCCGTTTGCAAAACAGGTGGCGGAGAAATACGGCACGATTCACAACGAGCAGATTGTCACACCCTCACTGACGGCGTCGTTGCCGGATCTGGTGCATCATCTTGACGAGCCGTCTGATCCGTTGTCGATATGCACCTGGCTGATCGCCAAAATGGCGCGCCCGCATGTCAAGGTTGCGCTGGGCGGTGACGGCGGTGATGAATTGTTTGGTGGTTATGACCGTTATTACGGTTACCATTATGCCGGTTTGTATGGCCTGATACCCTGTGTGATACGCCGTTACGGCATCGGCGCCGTGCTGAACCTGTTGCCTGATGGCGGCTGGTACAAGAGCAAGGCGCATCAGCTAAAATGGTTGCACAGCCTGTCATTTGTCAACGGCGGCAAGCGTTATTCCCGAAGTCTGAGCTATTTTTATTTTGGCCCGGACTGGCGCGCGCAACTGTATGGCGCCACCATGCAAAAAGCGGTGGTGGACTTTGAGCCGGAAGAGGCCATCTGGCGGTCGTTTGGAAATGCGCACGCCAGCGAGCCGGTTGACAGGATGCTGAATGCCGACAGTTTTGTGCGCCTGCCCGATCACCCGGTGATGATTTCCGATCGCATGACCATGGCGCATTCGCTGGAAGTGCGCAGCCCGTTAATGGACCACAAGGTTGCCGAGTTTGCGGCGCAATTGCCGGTGAACATGAAAGTGCGCGGGCGCACATTACGCTATGTGCAGCAGCGCCTGCTGCAGCGTTATTTGCCGAAATCGGTACTGGAGCGGCCCAAGCAGGGATTTTCGTCTGCCTTGCCCTACATGCTGGCAGATGAATATAAAAAATTGTTCAGTGTGTTTTTGAAACATTCCCAACTGGCGGCTGATGATTATTTGCAGCAGGCTACAATTAACCGCTTGCTGGCGGAGCATTTGAACGGCAAGAAAGACAATGGTAACCGGTTGTGGTTGTTGCTCAACAGCGAGGTCTGGTATCGCATGTTTATCAAAGGGCAAAGCCGTGAACAGTTATATCAGGACATCGGAACAGCGTGATGGATAAGGCGTCTGTAAAAGAGAGACTCAAGTCAGTCGGCAGCTATAGCGAGCTGATTGCATTTTGCCGGTCACTGGATGCCGCCTCACTTGCCAGTGCGGATGCGCGAAAAATATTGCGCGCACTGAGAAAATACAGTGCTGATGATGCTTCCGCCGCCGGACTGATTCCGCTGAAAGTGGCTTTTCTGGGCAATATTACCTTTGAGCCGCTACCGGATTATCTGCAACTCGCAGGAGTTTGTCAGGGGCTATCGGTCAGCTCCTATGTAGGTGGCTATGACCAGGTCATGCAGGAACTGATGCATGCGCAATCCGGCCTCCGTCGGTTTGCGCCGGATATGATATTCCTGCATTACAGCTTGCGCGTGCTGGCCGAAGACGTGGTATGGGGGTTTCCGTCACTCGATGATGCTCAGCTGGAATCCGCCAGACAGCATATCCTGCAAACCGTCAGCCAGGCGGTGCAGTTTGTGCTGTCCAACACGGAGGCCAATATTCTGCTGTCTAATTTTTTCGCGCCGTCTTATTGGCAATACGGCGTTGCCGATCAAAAACAGGCGGCCAGTGAAGCCGAATTTTATTATGGGCTCAATCAGGCTTTGTTGACACAGTTCCGGGATGAGCCAAGAGTGCAATTGCTTGATATGGAGCAAGCGTTATCAGATTTCGGTAAACGCAATGCTTTGGATGAGCGCATGCACTATCTGGCAAAAGCGCCGTGGAAAGAGGATTTCTATCCGGTTCTGGCCGACAGGGTGATTCGTCATGCAGAAGCATTTCTGGGGCGGGTGAAAAAATGTCTGGTGCTGGATCTGGATAATACCTTGTGGGGCGGTGTGCTGGGTGAAGAAGGTGTGCATGGTGTCCACGTCGGTCACGGAGATGCTGTGGGTGAGGCGTTTTATGATTTTCAGAAAAGAATTCTGGCTCTGAAGCACCGTGGGGTTGTTCTGGCGATATGCAGTAAAAACAATATCGAGGATGTCAGGGAGCTATTTGCCGAGCGCAGCGATATGCCGTTGCAATGGGATGACTTTTCGGCGCATGAAATCAGCTGGGATATGAAACACGAAGGCATAAGACGTATTGCTGATAAGCTGAATATCGGTCTGGACAGTCTGGTCTTTATTGATGATAATCCGGTTGAGTGTGAGCTGATTGAGCAAATGCTGCCGCAGGTGCAAACCGTGTTGCTGCCGCCTGATCCGTCAGTCTACGTGCGTTTGCTGGACAGTTTGCACGGTTTCGAGCGGGTCAAGGTCAGTCAGGACGATGTCGACAAGGCCAGGCAGTATGCCGATAACGCAAAACGCGCCGAATACCAGGACAGCTTCAGTGATTTGCAGGATTATCTGTACAGTCTCGAAACGGTCGTCACCATTCGCCCCGCCGGGGAAAGCGACAAGTTGCGTGTCCATCAGCTGTTCAGCAAGACTAACCAGTTCAACCTCACAACAAAGCGGTACTCGCAGTCAGATGTCGAGCGCTTTGTTGCCTCAGGCAGTCATGATTTGTATGTCGTTCACAGCCGCGATCGTTTTGGTGATTTGGGCATTATTGGACTATGCTTGATTGACAAGGCGGATGCCGCCAATCCGTTAATCGACAGTTTTATTTTAAGTTGCCGCGCCATGGGGCGCGGTATTGAAAGTGCTGTGATGAACTTTATCAAGGACAGGCACCTTGAAAATGGCGGCGCAGACAGCCTGCAAGCCTGCTTTATCCCGACACAGAAAAACAAGCCTGCCAGTTCATTTTATCCCGACCAGGGCTTTCAGTTGCAGCATCAGGACGAAAACGGGACAGCCTGTTACCGTTTTTTGTCTGAGAATGATTTTCGCCACGAGTGTGGCTGGATTACCCTGAACACAAGAGAATAGTAATGAATGAAGAAAAACTGATTGAAGTTATCGCCGATACCTTTGATATCGATGAAGAGGATGTAAAGCCTGGTCTGGACAACCAGACGCTGGCCACCTGGGATTCGCTGAACCACCTCCGACTGGTGACGGCGCTGGAGCAGGCGTTTAGCGTCAGTCTGAGTATGGAAGAAATCAACAGCATGCACAGCTATGAAAAGATTGTCGAGTATATCGGCAAGCATACTGCCTGATAATTATCAGGGTGGCGTTTTGAAAGAAGTCGACAAAAAAAATAATATCCGAACCATATTGATGGATCCGCAAGGCTCCGCCTTGCAGAAATACAAAATGCTGACAGTGGGCGATATCAGCATGGTGTCGTTTGTGTTTTATGAGTTAATTACCTGGCTTTTGGGTGCGCGCTCGGGCGCCATTGGCATATTGCTGCGCAGGAAACTGTATAAACGACTGTTCAGGCATGTCGGCAGCAATGTCATTATTGGCAGAAACTGCATTTTTCGGCACCCATCAAAAATATCGCTGGGCGATAACGTGGTTATCGATGACAACAGCGTGCTGGATGCTCGCGGCTGTGAAAATGAAATGATGCTGGCGGATGGCGTGATGGTGAATCGTAACTGTGCGATTCAATCAAAAGGCGGCGATATTGTGATTGGAAAAGGCGTGAATGTTGGCGCCGGCAGTCAGTTTGTTTCCTGGAGCGGCATCGAGATTGGCGAGGGTGTAGCGATTGCAGGCGGTTGTTATATCAGCGCCGGTTCATACCGGATGGATGATTTCTCTACGCCGAATGCTGAACGCCAACCGTACTCAAACGGCCCGGTCAGGATTGGCGGTCAGGCATGGCTGGCAACACGGGTTACCGTGCTTGATGCGGCGGAAATAGGCGAGCATGCAGTGATTTCGGCTGGCGCTGTTGTGACCGGGAAGATACCTGACAAGGCGGTGGCGCATGGTAATCCTGCCAAAGTGGTTTTTCAGGGGCGTTAGGGAGCGCTTTGTTGCATGTTGAAGCTCTTCAAGGTGCTGGTCAGCGTCGGCCTGATTTCATTGCTGTTGTACAATGTCGACTGGGTGCTACTGTCCAGTAGCCTGCGCTCTCTCGATTGGCTGGTCATACTGGCGGTGATCAGCGTTTTCTCGCTGCAGTTTCCAGTCAGCACCTTGAAGTGGCAGTATGCGCTCAAGCTGCATGGACTTGGCTATCCATTTTTGTATTTACAGAAGGTTTTGTGTATCGGGTTCTTTTTTAATAATTTTTTGCCCTCAACGATAGGTGGTGATGCATACCGCATACTCAAAACCGTGCCTGATGAAGGATATAAGTCACGAGCAGTTTCCGCTGTGTTGCTCGAACGTATTGTCGGGTTGCTGGCGTTGTTGTCGATTGGTTTTGTTGGCGCAGTGTATTTGTTGCATGATGCGCCCAATCCTTTGGTGGTCTCTTATGTTGTTGCCGGCCTTTCTGCTGTTGCGGCAGTCGTGGTTGTTTTGTTCTTGCACAAGCTGGGCATGTTCAGGCATGTTGCCAAGCGTTTAAGCCATGTCAAGGCGGTTGATATTCTGCTTCATAATCTTGGGCATATACAGCGCAATCCTGGAATGCTGTTCAAGGTTGTCATGGTTTCAATTGTATTTCAGGTGCTTGCCGTACTGGCGATAGGGCTGTTGTTTGCTAATCTGGGTGTGGGTGGCGGCTATGCGCAATACGCGCTGATCGCAGCGGTAGCCGGGCTTGCGAGTGTGGCGCCAGTATCCATCAACGGGATTGGGGTAGTGGAAGGCGCGTTTGCGGTCACTGCCGTTCAACTGCAAATGGGCTATAACGAGGCACTTGTTGTCGCTTTCGTTATGCGTGTTATGGTGGCGCCACTGAGTTTATTGTGTGGGCTTGTGTATTTGTGGGATTTGAGGCGTCAGGCAAGATCCTGATTTTTCAAATACAAATATATTGATGAGGAACTTGTATGTTTAATGAACTGGGATTGACACAGGATGCGCCACTGGCGTTGGCGCCATTACTGATAAATTTGCTTATTGGCGCTGCGCTGTCATTGATTTTGCGCTGGCATTTCCGGAAATTCGGCTCGACACTGTCAAATCGTGAAGAGTTTGCGCAGGTTTTTCCATTTGTGCTGTTAACAACGGTGCTTATTATTTCAATAGTCAAGTCATCACTGGCCTTGTCTTTGGGTCTGGTCGGTGCGCTGTCCATTGTGCGTTTCAGAACGCCTATCAAGGAACCTGAAGAACTGGCTTATCTGTTTGTCGCGATTGCCATGGGGCTGGAGCTGGGCGCAGACCAGACGGTGAATACCGTTGTGGCCAGCATCGCTATTCTGGTTATCATGGCCGTATTCAAGCGTCAGCGGCAGGATGCCGGCGCAAAAAACCTGTATTTGTCCATAGACTGGCAAGCGGATGAAGATGGTGACCCGGACCGGTTTATCAGCAAGGTCAATGGCATTATGGCCAATCATGTTATCAGCAGTGACTTGCGGCGCTTTGATATTCGGGAGAATGGAATAGAAACAACCTCACTAGTGTCCCATAAACTTTCATGAGAATTGTAGTTTTGTTTGAAGGTGAGAAAGTTTTGGTTCAGGCGGATCGCCACGCAACAGTGCTTGCAGGTCGCGCCGCTCAAACAAATTGAGTTGAAGC
>JALWPK010000149.1 GCA_026995045.1 Gammaproteobacteria bacterium
TAGCTTCAATTCTTTGTTGTTCGGCAAGCTGTTGTGCCTCTTTTTGTTTTTGAACTAGTTTATCTTGTGCTATTTTTTGTTCAAGTGCCGCTTTTGCTGCTTTTTCTTTTTGTACTTGTAGAGCATGCTGTTCTGCAATTTTACGTTCAAGCGCTTCTTTTTCGGCTTTTTGCTGACGTAGCCGTGCTAGCTCTTCTTCATGAAGTTTTTTTGCCATAGCTTCTTTATCAGCTTTTTGTTTCATGGCTTGCATCATTTTTTCTTTTTCGATTTGTGCATTTTTGTCTGCTTCTGCTTTTTCTGCAAGAAGTTTTCTTTCTTTTTCTGCAAGAAGTTTCTGTTGTTCTTTTTCTTTTGCAAGTTTGTTTGCTAAATTTGTACGTTCTTTTTCCTGTAGAAGTTTTCTTTCTTTTTCTGCAAGAAGTTTCTGTTGTTCTTTTTCTTTTGCAAGTTTGTTTGCTAAATTTGTACGTTCTTTTTCCTGTAGAAGTTTTTCTTCTTCTTGATGCTTTTTACGTTTGAGAGTATTTTGTTTATTTTGTGTATTATTGGGTTGCACATGAGTACGTTGTTTGTGAGTGACTTTAGAGACTTTTTTAACTATATGTGGAACAGGTATCTTGCCTCTTTGTTCATTTTGTGTTTTAGTGACCGCTTGCGTCATTTTTTCCATATCTTTTTTTGTGTTTTTTTCTTTGTGCTGACGTATATCAACACTTTTTACGGCACTAACTGTGTGTGTGGTTTGGTTGACTGTGAGTTTAAATCCTCGTTCAACACAACCTGATATCCCAAAAATCAAAACCAATAAGAGTACTTTTTTAAACATTACAATCCCTAAAATTAATATTGGTATAACTTTAACGTAATGTAGATAAAAAAGAGATTTATATGAAAGAAAGATAAAGGGTAAGGTTACATAATACTTTTTAGAAAAGTATCATTAAGCCTATGAATACGATGAACAAACCAGAGATATTATTTTTCATCTCATCACTAAGCGGTAATTGGAATAAAGTATTTTCGTCACTCTTCTTTTTTTGTTTTTGGATAGTATTATTTATATCCAACTTCGATGAAACTTTCTTAATTGATTTATTTTCATCTACTACAATATTATGAGATACTTTCTCTACAGTTTTTACTTTTAATAATTTTTTTGTTAACTTTTTTATAGGTTTGTTCTTAAAAGTATCTGTTT
>JALWPK010000150.1 GCA_026995045.1 Gammaproteobacteria bacterium
CTATACGCCTGCGAAAATCCCTGGCGGATATTGAGCAAGCCGTCTAACGTGCCTCCTGCCCCAAACAAATTGCGGGCAGTTTCCGGGCGGGTATCCTGTACCGATTGTCCGTAGAGCTGCAAAGCCAGAGGCGTAAGGTTCAGTGCGCCTTCCGAAAACGTGCGCATACCATCAGAGAATTCGGCGAGCTCTGTATAGTTGATGCGTTTGCCTGTTTCATCGGGTATAGCGTCTAATCTTTGGATGTATTCTTCCGGTGATGCGACAACGCCTCGCGCAGCATCAAGGTTGAGTTGCTCTAGCATGATTTCGCCCCATGTTTGGGTTTGGGAGCCGGGAAATGGCTTGAACATGCGCCAGGATGCCCGAGAGGCGGTTGTAGCGCCGACGATGAAATCCTTTGCGTTATCGAGAGAATCCAACATATCTCGTAAAGATGGGAATGGGGACCGGCTTTTGTGCGATGTCTCCACCATCTTGGCGGTTTCATCCAGATCGTGTTTCTTCCACTCAGCCAAGGACATGTGCGGCAGCGCGGATTGTTTTGCCCTCCTGACTTCCACAGCATTCTGGCAAACGTCTGCTGCCAGATGGCTACACTCATCCCTTGCCACGTTTCTTCCTCATGAGCATTTTCATTATTTCATCAACTTTCCCCCCTCTTTCTTTCGTTGTGCTTCTTTTTCGCGCCTCTTTTCTTCCTCCAGGCGCAAAATCTCACTCGCTACCTCCAGCTGAAAACGCCCATGTGTTTTTAAATCAAGGCTGAGCCATTTTTTCAAGAACTCCTTTGCCATCTCAATTGCATCATCCAGGCTCGACGCTTTTCCAAGTGGGAGTTGCACAAGTGTAGGATAGACACGAAAAAACACTTCTCCATCCAAGTATTGAAAGGTGAATCCTCTCTCTATTTCCCAGCCAGAATGTTCCTCGAAGAGACATTCAATACTTAGATAACCAGGTATTTTTTCGTGCTCAGGAAGATACAGCACATTCAGGAATTTAGGCAGTTCGGGATTATAATTCATCATCTGTTTCCTATGGGACAGCGAATGGCTCGTGAATCACTGTGCCGTCTGGATTGAAAATAATCGAGCCGGGTGGCACGTTGATGCGCGGGTCAGGCCAGCCAAGCTCTACTTTCTCCAGGGGTAAATTCTGGTAGAAATCAACTTTAAATCTCGAGTCATTGTCTGGATTGAAAATCCCTAGCCGCTGACGAATCAAGTCCTGTTGCTCGGGCAACAAGGCGTCCCAAGCCTCCTTTGGAATGAATATGTCAATTTCAGGGTCACCGCTTGAGATCTTCACTTGATGGGGATCAATCCCGTATTTTCGCCCAATCTGAACTTTGGCAAGGTCAAGGTCGATTCCCTGCTCGATTAAAGTTTGCAGATCTTCAGCAGCCTGTTTCCTCAACGCGGCCTCTGCCGGGGTATCTGCCCAACGCCCGGTAATTGTAATCGGTATGTCAAGTTCTTGTGCCAACTCGCTTACAACATATCCCTGTTCAAGGTTGAGATTTGCCAGGTCAATATCCGCGACATTATCCAGATAACGGATTGCATCATCCTGATGCTCCGCCAGCAACTCGGCGCCTTCCATGCCAAACCGCCCCACCAGCCCGACGACATCGTCTCCATGCCGCCCAACCAGGTCCTGCAACGCTTCCTGAATCTCCCGAAACGTTGTATTCCCCGGCACGCCATCCATCTGTTCCAACTGTAATTGCAACGCTGTCTCCGCCGCTCGCGGATCCCCTCGTGCCGTTTGGATGGCCAGTTGTGCCCGCAGCCCAACATCTTCCAGTTTGTCCCACAGTTCGAAGGCCGCTCCGACACGCGCACACGCTGCCGGGCGGGTCAGGCACAGGTGGGTAGCCGCATTGCCCACTCTATAGATGCCCTGCTGCACCACCCCGCTCTGAACCAGCAGCCCGGCCCCAATGACCAACCCCGACGTGACTGCTGCCGCCCCGGCCGCATAACCCACGTTGCGTCGCATATCGGTTGTCAAAGGGCGGTGGAAATGTGTATTCAACCCTACCGTGCCGGCCCCAACCGTTAGCCCTGCTGCGCCGATAGCCAGCCCAATCGCCACCGGCGCGGCCAGCCCGCCGGTCAGGACAATCGCTGCAGCTGCCAGCCCAACGCCGATACCAACGGCCAGCGCCGTTTGGGGCTGGTGGCTATCTATCCAGTGTAACCCCCGCTGCCACCAGGACTCTTCCTTGCTCTCCTCTGCTACTTCGCGGGCGTGATCCAACTGTGCATAATCATCTTTTTTCCAACTCATATCCGCCACAGGATACGATGAAGGCAATCTCTCGTCGCGTGCCTGTGCCAGCCAGCGTTTCTTCTCTGCTTCTCGTGCAGCAGATAACCGATTGCGGTGAAATACCCTGTTCAGGAAAGGCGCGTCGGCAGGTGGCGGGGCCGCCGCTTTCGCCAAATTGTCCGCGTACGCCTCGGCATCGAAGCGCCCATTCACCGTCGCTTCCTTGATTGCCTGCTCTCTGGTTGCGGCATCCATTTCCCTGCCGTATTTCTTCTTGAAGTTCTGGTTGACAGCCCAAATCGCCGCGCCGTTTGCATCCCAGATGGCTTGCAACGCCGCGCGTGCTTTGCGGCGCATACGCGCTTCATTCCGCGCCTTGAACGCCGCAATGGACTTTGCTGGCATGTCCAAAAAGCAAAAAA
The DNA here is from genome assembly GCA_026995045.1 of Gammaproteobacteria bacterium. Taxonomy (GTDB): domain Bacteria; phylum Pseudomonadota; class Gammaproteobacteria; order SZUA-229; family SZUA-229; genus S139-92. The sequence goes on from JALWPK010000150.1 coordinate 2,700, forward strand.
CCATGCCCAAATTCTACCCCAGCATCTCCTTCGGGCGATACTGCAGCGCCTCCGCCACATGCGCGGGACGGATACTCTCTTCCCCCGCCAAATCGGCAATGGTGCGCGCCAGTTTCAGCACGCGGTGATAGGCACGGGCGGAAAGCTGGAGTTGACTCATCGCCGAGCGGATGAGTTGCTGCGCTTCTGCGTCCAGCACGCAGAAGCGCGACTTTTGCCATCAGAGCTCTGAGGACCAACCTTACTCACAATCCGGTATCCATTTCAGGCAGCCGGTGCTCTCGAACTGCTTGAAGGCTTCCATCGGGTCAACCCAATTCGGATTTTCGATACCGAATTGATGAATGTAACTCAGGAAATCCTTTTCATACTCAAACCCCTTCTCAATTTTCTGGTCAGGGATAATCACTATCCAATGCCACACAGGATATATATCAGGGCGAGAAGAATCAAGAGGAGGATTGGTAGGAGCAAAAATCATAATCACACCTAGCTCTACAGCTACTTTTTCTACCCCTGTCACAGTATAAAGCAAGCCTTTCTCATGCATCTCAACAAACCATCCTACATCGCCCCCCTCATCCACTGCAACTCTGTAAGGTTTTATCAATGGCACAACCAGGAATTTCCCTTCGCCCGTGTCGTTGTAGAATGGGTCGCTATGGCGCACTTTCTTGGGAGACGAACTTCTACAACTCAGCATGGCAATCAACAAAACGATCAATCCGAAAAATGGTGCATATTTCATGAGAGCTTCCTTTCTCAAAAGAAAAATCTATCGGTCGCTCGACCAGTGGGCTTCTACCTGCATTTGATTGTTCCCGCCCAAAATATCATGATACACCTTCCCCAGAATGCGGGTAATCGCGTTGTAGGCATCGCTCCGCCCTGGCGAAGGCTCCAAATCGAGTTCATCTTGCAGGTGATATTCGATATGGATCTCTCCTTGTTCGCTCACCTGCACTTGCGCCGTCACTGTGGCGTGGCGCGTTGCCCACGTCAGCTCATTGAACCCGACTTTCCAGGTATTGGCATAGTTCAGGCGGATGACATCCTTGTTCGGGTCAATCAAATCCCTGATGGTTTGAGAAAGCCCGTGTGTTTGGATATATTCGATGGTATTGCCGCGTAACCCGCTGAAAGGATGCTTGAGCTGTTCCCACATGTCCACTGGCGCGCGTTTGCCGCCAAATTCAAGTGTGAGTCGTTTTTCCAGTAAGAAGGTTTCATTCCTATACCTGGGATCTGTTTTTGCGTCAATTATGATGGAATGTTCTAATTCTTGCATAGCCGGGTCGGCTTGTATCTTTTGCAGAAGCGAGCCGTCCAGATTAACTTTGTCATACTGCAAGAGCGAGCGCGAAACCAACGTGAACACATTTCCGACGCTGTTATCTAGCCCCAAGCGCTCAGCGAGCCATTGCCTTGGCCCGTGTCCCCAGCCTGAGCCGGTATAGCCCACATCCTCGCCCGTGAACCACCTCTTTGCTTCAACCACTTTCTCCGTGGCAGACTGGACAATTTCTTTGCCTTTTTCGAGTAATCTTTCCCACCATCGCGGCTCATCCTTTGCCGACGCAGCCAGTTTGTACGTACTTGCCTCTTGTGTGGACAACGTTCCTGCTATCGCGCTGGCCGCCTTTTGCGCAGTGGTCGTGACCGTATTCCAGGCCTGCTGCCACCAGGACTCTTCCTTGCTCTTCTCTGCTACTTCGCGGGCGTGATCCAACTGTGCATAATCCTCTTTCTTCCAGCCCATATCTGGCGCCACGTATCCAGCCCCGGGCTTCTTGATTCCCAGCTTCCGCCGCAGGGAACTCTCCTCCCGCTCCCGAGCTCGTTGGCTTTTCAATCTAGCCAGCCAGCGTTTCTTCTCTGCTTCTCGTGCATTGCGCAACTGTTCGCTGTGAAAATCTTTCTGCAAAAACGGAGCCTCCTCCTCCGGGGACTGTCCGCTTTTCCTGGTATGCAGGCTCTCGTACATCGCCGCGCCGTTTGCATCCCAGAGGGCTTGCAATGCCGCTCGTTCTTTGCGGCGCTTTTCTTCCTTGCGGCGTTTGCTCTCCAGACGTTTGCGCCGCATGCGCGCTTCATTCCGCGCCTTGAACGCCGCAATGGACTTTGCCGCAGCCGAGCCATAGAGCACATCCGAAGCGGCTGCTTCTTCCGCCCGCTCTTCTTTCAGGGTGAAAGTCCGTTTCTTTCTCGAAGTGGCGGCAAATGCGCCCAGCGCGGCGGCAGCGGTAACAGCCAGAAGCAAATTGGGGTCGCCCGGTTTTTTCGGAGCCTGCGGCTCATCGCCAAAGGTAGAGGGCGCGCCCCTGTCTTTGGCAGGCGGATGGAGGATGCCTGCGAAAACGAAGGGCGTGGAGGTTGGGGTTGGCAGCATCGTGTCGGGGTTTTCGGCAGGCGGTTTCGTCGGGGCGGGAGTACTTG
>JALWPK010000151.1 GCA_026995045.1 Gammaproteobacteria bacterium
TTGTGGTCATCCGGGATAAAGTCGAAAAAGTCTAACACAGCCGGGCGCGGCCGGGCGGGCAACAAAAAATCTGCACACAATTTCAGTCATTCCACTGAAGCCTGTCGAAATCTTGACTATAAAGGGGAGATACAGAAACCAGTTTACCTAACCATAACAACAAGTTTTTCAGGCAAGCTTTTCAGGCAAATTTTTCAGATTACCGGGGGAATCGATGGATATTGCGCAATTACTGGCATTCAGCGTCAAGAACGGGGCATCGGATTTGCACTTGTCGGCAGGGCTGCCGCCGATGATTCGCGTCGATGGCGATGTCAGACGTATCAATGTCGACCCGATGGGGCATGAAGACGTGCACAGCATGGTGTACGACATCATGAACGACAAACAGCGCAAAACCTTTGAGGAATACTGGGAAACTGATTTCTCGTTCGAGATTCCCGGGCTGGCGCGTTTTCGCGTCAACGCATTCAATCACAACCGCGGCGCCGGCGCGGTGTTCCGTACTATTCCGTCCAAGATTCTGACGCTGGAAGAACTGAAAGCGCCGAAAATTTTTGAAGACATTGCCAACACGCCTCGCGGCATCGTGCTGGTTACCGGGCCGACCGGTTCCGGCAAGTCCACCACGTTGGCGGGCATGATTAACTATGTGAATGAAAACCACTACGGCCATATTCTCACCATTGAAGACCCGATTGAATTTGTCCACGAAAGCAAAAAATGCCTGATTAACCAGCGTGAGGTGCATCGCGATACGCTGGGCTTCAGCGAGGCGCTGCGCTCGGCGCTGCGTGAAGACCCGGACGTGATTCTGGTGGGCGAAATGCGCGACCTGGAAACCATCCGGCTGGCGCTGTCGGCGGCGGAAACCGGCCATCTGGTATTCGGCACCCTGCACACCAGTTCGGCGGCGAAAACGGTTGACCGTATTGTGGATGTGTTCCCGGCAGCGGAAAAAGAAATGGTGCGCGCGATGATGTCCGAGTCGCTGCGCGCGGTGATTTCGCAGACCCTGCTGAAAAAAATCGGCGGCGGCCGCGTGGCGGCGCATGAAATCATGATTGGCACGCCGGCGATTCGCAACCTGATTCGTGAAAACAAGATTGCGCAAATGTATTCCGCAATCCAGACCGGTCAGTCCATCGGCATGCAGACGCTGGACCAGAACCTGCAGGAGCTGTTGGCCAAAGGCCTGATCAGCAAGGATGAAGCGATGAAGAAAGCGGCCAACAAGGATGCGTTCTGATAAGCCACTCAACGTAAACCAATATCACCACGAGGTTAATAATGGATAGGGACAAGGCGATACGATACATGCACGACCTGTTGCGCATGATGGTGCAAAAGGGTGGCTCCGACCTGTTCATCACTGCCGGCGCGGTGCCGTCGATTAAAGTGGATGGCGAGATGAAGCCGCTGTCGAATCAGGCGCTCAGTCCGCAGCACACCCAGGTGCTGGTGCGCTCCATCATGAACGACAAGCAGCTGGCCGAGTTTGAAAAAACCCAGGAATGCAACTTCGCCATCAGCCTGCCGGGGGTGTCGCGTTTCCGCGTCAACGCATTCACCCAGCGCGGCTCGGTCGGCGTGGTGCTGCGTGTGATTCGCTCCGACATTCCCGAGTTTGAAGACCTCGACCTGCCGCCGATTCTGAAAGACATTGCTATGACCAAGCGCGGCCTGGTGATTTTTGTCGGCGCCACCGGCTCTGGTAAATCCACCTCGCTGGCGGCGATGGTGGGCTATCGCAACGAAAACAGCCACGGTCACATCATCACCATCGAAGACCCGATTGAGTTCGTTCACAACCACAAAAACTGCATCGTCACCCAGCGCGAAGTGGGGGTGGACACCGACAACTACGAAATTGCGCTGAAAAACACCCTGCGCCAGGCGCCGGACGTGATTCTGATTGGCGAGATACGCGACCGCGAAACCATGGAATACGCCATCGCCTTTGCCGAAACCGGCCATCTGTGCCTGTCGACGCTGCACGCCAACAGCACCAACCAGGCGCTGGACCGCATTATCAACTTTTTCCCCGAGGAGCGCCGCCAGCAGTTGCTGATGGATTTGTCGCTGAATCTGAAAGGCATCGTGTCGCAGCGCCTGATTCCGCGCATGGGCGGCGAGGGCCGGGTGCCGGCGGTGGAAATCATGCTCAACACGCCGCTGATGTCAGATTTGATATTCAAGGGCAATGTGCATGAAATCAAGGAGCTGATAGGCAAGTCCAATGAGCAGGGCATGAAAACCTTCGACCAGGCGCTGTTCGACCTGTACGAGGGCGGCCTGATTACCTATGAAGACGCGCTGCGCAACGCCGATTCCATCAATGACCTGCGCCTGCGCATCAAGCTGGAAGGCAAGGCCTCGAAAAACGCCGACCTGATGCAGGGGGTGGACAAGCTGCAAATGGCGGAAGACCCGTCCGACTCGCACAATATCATGCGCTAGCCCTCAAAGACAGCACCGGTCTTAGCCAGCCCCCTTAGCAACCCCGTGAGCACTAGGAGCACAGTGAGCACGCAACGAGCACTGTAGTGAGCACCGTGAGCACTACCAAAAAAATTTAACTCTTTGTTTAACAAAATGTTCTTGGATCTAGATTTCAATGTTCATCAACAACTCATATGGTGAGTAGTGGTATTAATCTCGTCTCGAATAAGTGAGTGTTAGTTTATATGGGTTCTATTGTGTGGCGCAAAACAAAACTAACTCCTTGTTTATAAAAGAAAAAATGAGGTATTCTGTATCCGCGGGCAGGCACTAAACATTCGGTAAATATTCTGGCTTCCAAAACCAGATTTCTGAAAACGCCGAGTGGGTAGGTCGGGGGCCTCCAAATCCTCGTTTGGCCTGTACCCGACTAAGTTCAGAGGAGTTATGTATGGTGACAAAAAAACAAATTGCAAAGCGGGCCTCGAAAATGACGAAGCGCACTCTGGAGCTCCGTGCGCAACTGTGGCCGAAATTGGATGAGAAGCTACTTTGGAATCGAAATTCAGCAAAAGGATTCACGACGATTCCACGCACGATGCCTCATATCCTAGATATTATGGATGATCTTGCGAGTAAAGGTAAACCGGTATCGAAGGTCTACTTGAGCCTCTGGTGTCGCGTCTTTGATGAAGGGGTGGTGAAGATAAAGAGTTATGATGACTTGTCCTTCGAAGCAGGCTTCAGTGGCCAACGCGCAGTAACTACCTGGAAACAAAGAATGGCCTCGCTGGTCGAGCTTGGCTTTATTCTCGCCGAAGCGGGTACGCGCGGTGAATATGATTATGTATTGTTGCTGAATCCATATCCAATTATTAAAAGGATGTATGAGGCCAATAAGATTCAAAAGCAGAAGTACATATCGTTATTTACCCGCGCACAAGAGGTGGGGGCAACTGACCTGCAAGACAGTTAACAAGGTGCTCCGCCAGCCATAGTTTGGCTACGCCAAGTCTCGCACCACTGTCAAACGACGGTGAGCTTAGTCGTTGGCCGTCTAAACCCTCTTTCCGTCAGACCGCTGTTTATGACCGAATAGCCGCCTAGTTCACAGTTTGAAGCATGGATTTGCACTACAATTAAGCCATGAATCTGCAACCCTATCTCAAGCTGATGTCCGAGCAACAGGCCTCGGATATGTATTTCACCACCGGCGCGCCGGTCAGCGTGCGCATCGAGGGCAAAATGCGGCCGGTGGGCAACAGCATGCTCACCCCGGGCATGACCAAAAAGCTGGCCTACGACCTGCTCACCCCGGCGCAGATTCAGGAATTTGAAAAAAACCTCGAGCTCAACATGGGCATGTCCTACAGCGAGCTGGGGCGTTTTCGCGTCAACATCTACATGCAGCGCGGCGAAGTCTCGATGGTGATTCGCTACATCAAGGCCGATATTCCGACCATGGAGTCGCTGGAGCTGCCGGATGTGTACAAAAAAATGATTATGCGCAAAAAGGGGCTGATTCTGGTGGTCGGCTCCACTGGCACGGGCAAGTCCACCTCGCTGGCGTCGATGATTGATTACCGCAACCAGCAGGAAACCGGCCACATCCTCACCATCGAGGACCCCATCGAGTACATGTTCCGCCACAAAAAGTCGATTATCGGCCAGCGTGAGGTAGGGCTGGATACGCTGTCTTTCGACAACGCCCTGCGCGAAGCCATGCGCGAGGCGCCGGATGTCATCATGCTGGGCGAGGCGCGCGACCGCGAATCCATCGAAGCGGCGCTGCGCTACGCCGACACCGGCCATCTGTGTCTGACCACGCTGCACGCCACCAACGCCAACCAGACGCTGGACCGGATTCTGAATTTTTTCCCGAATGACGCCCACAACCAGATTCGCATGGATCTGTCGCTTAACCTGAATGCGATACTGGCGCAACGACTGGTGCCTTCGGTGGACGGTGGCCGCGCCATCGCGGTCGAAGTGATGTTGAACACGCCCTACATTGCGCAACTGATTCGCGAAGGTAAAGTCAATGAAATCAAGGATGTAATGGAAAAAGGCTCGGAGGCTGGCATGCAAACCTTTGACCAGGCGCTGTATGACCTGTTCAGGCGCGGAAAAATCGACCTCAAAACCGCGCTCGCCAACGCCGATTCCAGCTCCGACCTGGAATGGAAAATCAATTTCGGCGGCGGCGTGAAAGACTTGCAGAAAAAACAGAAAACCGAATCCCTGGATTTTCCCGCCACCGAGGCGGATTTGAAAAAATAAAGCGCACTATCCGGCCGCCGCTGCCGTGGCCGCCGTCTACCCATTCAGACTAACTTGCCGAAACCCCTGAATTAAGAGAAAATACGCCGCTTTCGCGATCTCGGGCGGTGCGGTTCTGTTACAGCGGGGAGCGCCTGAGTTATTGATTTCAAACAGAATTTTTGCCGGTGCGGGCTGTTGGGTAGACCGCGCGCGCCGCGCCTTTCGATTTAAAAAACTAAACGGAGAGCAGTATGCCTTCACGCAGAGAACTAGCAAACGCCATTCGCGCACTGAGTATGGACGCTGTCCAGAAAGCGAATTCAGGTCACCCGGGCGCGCCCATGGGCATGGCCGATATCGCCGAAGTGTTGTGGAACGATTACATGAAACACAATCCGACCAACCCCGAGTGGGCGGATCGCGA
>JALWPK010000152.1 GCA_026995045.1 Gammaproteobacteria bacterium
AGGCTGGACGTTCGAGGTCATCGCCGATCTGGGTTCCGGCATGAACTATCACAAGAAGGGCCTCAAAAAGCGGCTGGAGGCCCTCATTGACGGCCAGGTCGGGCGGCTGGTCATCACCCACAAAGACCGGCTGCTGCGCTTCGGCGCGGAACGGGTGTTCGCCATCTGCGAAGCCAAACAGGTCGAAGTGGTCATCCTCAACCAAAGCGAGGACACGACGTTCGAAGAAGACTTGGCAAAGGACGTGCTGGAAATCATTACCGTATTCAGCGCCCGGCTGTATGGCTCGCGCTCACGCAAGAACCAAAAGCTGCTCGATGGTGTGAAGAAGGCCGTTGACGAGGCGCAGGCATGATCCTCGCCCACAAAATCGCACTCGATCCGAACAACGTGCAGGCGACCTACTTTGCCCGCGCGGCCGGCACGGCCCGCTTTGCCTACAACTGGGCGCTGGCCGAGTGGAAGCGGCCGTATGAAGCGCACAAAGCCGATGCAAACCTGCCGAAACCCTCGCAGGCCGCGCTGCGCCGCCAATTAAACTCCCTCAAGCGCGAGCAGTTCCCGTGGATGCTCGAAGTCACCAAGAACGCGCCGCAGATGGCGATTATCCAGTTGGGCCAAGCGTTCCAGAACTTCTTTGCAGGACGTGCCAAATACCCACAGTTCCGCAAGAAGGGCGTGCATGATCGTTTCACGCTTACCAATGACCAGTTCAGTATCGACGGCGGCCGCATACGCATCCCCAATTTGGGGTGGGTGCGTATGCGCGAGTCGTTGCGCTTCACCGGCAAGATCATGTCCGCCACAATCTCCCGGGTGGCCGACCGCTGGTTTGTCAGCATCGCCGTGGATACCCAAGACGATTCACACCTGCCCAAAGCCGAAAACCAAGGCGCGGTGGGTGTGGATTTGGGTGTCTCGGCACTGGCGACGCTCTCGACGAGAGAAACCATCGACGGCCCGAAGCCACACAAGGCACTGCTGTCCCGACTGAAACGACTCTCGCGCAGTCTGAGCCGCAAGCAGAAGGGATCAGCCAATCGGCGCAAGGCCAAAGCGAAGCTGTCCCGGCTGCACGCACGCATTGCCAACAGCCGCAATGATGCCTTGCACAAGCTCACGACCGACCTGACGCGCCGGTTCCACACCATCGGTATCGAGGATCTGAACGTGCGCGGCATGATGAAGAACCGC
>JALWPK010000153.1 GCA_026995045.1 Gammaproteobacteria bacterium
GCACATCCAGATACACTTTTTCGCCCGGTGCAATCGCCTGCTGGCGCACCAGTTCCAGATAGGAATGGATGTGATAGATAATCTGGAAAATAATGCGGCCAAAGTTGACCGAGTTGGCGGCGGACAGGTGAATGTGCTTTTCCTGCAGGCGGGCCTTGAAGCTGGCGGAGCCGAGCAGACGTTTGAGCGCATTCTGGGTGTCGTCAAAATCACCTTTCACACCAATCACCTTCAGATTGGGCGCGTCTTCGGTGACCATCTGCAGGCGTTGCACATCCGAGGTGCCGCCAGCCGGATACATGCAGGCCACCTTGACGTTGGCCTTGTTCTTGAACGTTTCCAGCGCCGCCGGGCCGGTGTCGCCTGAGGTGGCGGTCAGGATCAGATAGTTTTCGTTACGGCTTTGTGCGATGGATGACAGCACCACGCCAAACGGTTGCAGCGCCATGTCCTTGAACGCGCGGGTGGGGCCATGCCAGAGTTCACTAACGTATAAATCGTCCTTTACCCTGACCACGGGCGCCGGGTTATCAGCGTCGTCGAAGTTATCGTACAGGTTCAATGCCTGATCGATAACCGCGGCATCAATGTCAATCGCAAAGGCGTCAAGAATGGCTCTGGCCAGGGTTTTGTAATCGGAATCGTGGTGCTGTTGCAGAAAATTCTCGCCAAGCTGCGGCAGCGATTCGGGCGAGTACAGGCCGCCAAACGAGGAAATCGGCGACAGAATCGCCTGGGAAAAGCTTACGGTGGCGGGGTGCTGGCCGTCGTTGCCCCGGGTTTCGATAAAATTCATGATGCGCGCCAATCTCAGCCTGTTTGCGGAGCGCGCATTATATAGGAGTCGTGTTGCAATTAGAATTGCCTGACGCCGGCTGGCAATGCTAAGTTGTTGTTATGGCGGATGAATGCCGGGACGGTGAGGGCGCATTGAGGTGGAACTGAATATCTTCAGCCAGTTGGTGTTGATTTTTGCCGGCGCGGCGGCGATAGCGACGCTGTTTCTGTATCTGCGTCAGCCGATTATTCTGGCTTACATTATGCTCGGCGTGCTGGTTGGCCCCTGGGGACTGGCGGTGATTACGGATGCGGATCAGATCGAGAACCTGTCGCATTTTGGCATCATCCTGCTGCTGTTCCTGATTGGCCTGAATTTTCAGCCAGCCAAACTGGTGGGCCTGGTGGGCAAGG
>JALWPK010000154.1 GCA_026995045.1 Gammaproteobacteria bacterium
CTTGTATGGTCAAATATCCCTCTAAATGTAAAGATGAAGCCCGTAACCTGTGCGTACAAGTTACCGATTCAGCAGTCCGATGAGCGAGAGGTCTAAAAGACCGTTAACAAGCGGGGACGCTGAATCGATCCGATTTTTAACTCGAACAGTCGAATGAGCTTCAAAGCTCGAATTTAGCAAGGATGAGTGCTTATGACAAATATTAAACAGAGAAAAAAGGAAATCAATGTCGGTGTGGATGTCGGCAAAGCCCATTTAGATGTATTTATTCACGAACGAGGGCTTCATTGGCAAGAAGACAATACCAGCGAAGGCATTAAGCGGCTGCTAAAGCGGTTATCGCATTACCGCGTGGAACGGCTGGTAATGGAGGCCACCGGACGTTATGAGTTTTTGTTGGCCGCAGCCGCTTACCGCAAGGGCTTACCCGTTTGCATCGTCAAACCGTTGTCGGTTCGTCGCTATGCGGGAGCCGTGGATCAGCTGGCGAAGACGGATAAGATCGATGCGGCCATTATTGCCCGGTTTGCCGCCGTCATTCAACCCAGAATCACACCGCAGAAGAGCAAGAACCTCATTGCTATCAAAGATTTAATCGCCCGACGGCGGCAACTGATGGGCTTGCGGACGCAGGAACTCAATCGTTTAAAGATCATGGGAGCGACCATTGAAATATCCTGCAAGCGGATGATTCGGCATCTGGATGCCGAGATCCTACGCATGGAGAAGAAGCTAGCGAAACACGTTGAACAGCAAGCCGAATGGACTGAAACGCAGACGTTGTTGAAAACTGCGCCTGGGGTGGGCGACACGTTGATCTATACCTTATTGGCTGACCTGCCAGAACTGGGCACACTCAACAACAAAGAAATCAGTGCCCTGGTCGGTGTCGCTCCGATGAACCGAGACAGCGGCAAACTACGAGGGAAACGACGCATCAAAGGCGGTCGAGCCTGTGTGCGCACGGTGCTGTATATGGCGACCTTGAGTGCGACTCAATGTAATCCAATTATTCAGGCTTTTTACAAAAAATTAGTGGCTCAGGGCAAACATAAAAAGGTCGCCATTACGGCATGTATGCGGAAGTTTATTACCATTTTAAACGCGATGGTGCGGGATAAAACAGCATGGGGCTGTTAGTCATTTTTTCGAGGGTTGACACCACAGTCGCTTGTTA
>JALWPK010000155.1 GCA_026995045.1 Gammaproteobacteria bacterium
GGCATGGCCGGAGCAGCCGGGGCATTCTCTTCCGGTTTGTCGGTGATGATCGCCTCGGTCATCAAAAGCAGGCCGCTTACGGATGCGGCATTTTCCAATGCGCTGCGCGTTACCTTGGTCGGATCAATCACACCGGCCTTGAGCAGGTCTTCATATTGCTCGCTGCGGGCGTTAAACCCAAACGCGCCCTTGCCTTCTTTTACTTTGTGTACCACAACGCTGCCTTCCAGCCCGGCATTGGCCACGATCTGACGCATAGGTTCTTCCAGGCTGCGACGGATGATGTCAACCCCTATTTGCTGATCGCCGTCTAATTTCAAATCGTCCAATACGCTTTCTGAACGCAGCAGGGCCACGCCGCCGCCGGGTACGATGCCTTCTTCCACGGCTGCCCGTGTGGCATGAAGTGCATCTTCAACGCGGGCTTTTTTCTCTTTCATTTCCACTTCCGTGGCCGCGCCTATCTTGATGACTGCTACGCCGCCGGCCAGCTTGGCCAGTCGTTCCTGCAGTTTTTCACGGTCATAATCCGATGTGGTATTTTCGATTTGGGCACGAATCTGGTTAACGCGGGCTTTGATGGCATCACCCGATCCGGCGCCTTCCACGATGGTGGTGTTGTCTTTGTCGATGGTCACCGATGCGGCGGTTCCCAAATCATCTAAGGAGGCATTCTCCAGCTTAAAGCCGGTCTCTTCGCTGATCACACGGCCGCCGGTCAGTACGGCGATATCTTCCAGCATCGCTTTGCGGCGGTCGCCAAAACCCGGCGCTTTTACGGCCGCTACTTTTAAGGTGCCGCGTAAACGGTTTACAACGAGAGTGGCCAGCGCTTCGCCTTCCACGTCCTCGGCGATGATCATCAGCGGTTTGCCGGTTTGGGCCGATTTCTCCAGGATGGGCAGCAGGTCTTTCATCACGCTGATTTTTTTGTCATAGATCAGGATATTGGGGTTTTCCAGGACCGCTTCCATACTATCGCTGTTGGTTACAAAATAGGGGGAGATATAGCCGCGGTCGAATTGCATACCTTCTACCACTTCCAGGGTGGTTTCGATGGATTTGGCTTCTTCAACGGTGATTACGCCGTCTTTGCCCACCTTATCCATGGCATCGGCAATCAGGTTGCCGATGGTGGCATCGTTGTTGGCGGAGATGGTGCCCACCTGGGCGA